>JBGGMQ010000458.1:0-3155 GCA_041287975.1 Verrucomicrobium sp.
TCCTGGAAACTAAGCCCGTGGCAGGCGCGAAGGAGGCCGCAGCCGTTGCGGCATCCCCTTCATCAACCTCACCTCGAGTATGGGCCTTCTACGATCTGGCGCTGCCGGGTCGGCTGGAGTGGTTGCAGGCCGAACTGGAGCCGCTGACGGCCCTGCACGGCCGCATCGTGGCGGCGGCAGGTCGGAGCGATGAGAAGGACCTGGCGAAGCTGGGGAAGGCGGTGTGGGATTTGGAATGGCTGCCGGACGGCATTGTGCTGGAATCTGAGTGGCGCATGCGGGCCCCCTGGCGGGGCAAGCTGGAAGCGCTACGCACAGAGCTGGCCACCTCAGTGGATGGCGAAGTGTTCCTGCGGGCGGCCCGCCGCGCCGTGTGGCTCGCCACACGACTGGCCCGCAGTCCCCAGCCCCCGGCCCTGCTCTATGGACCGGGAGTCGAGGAATCACTGACCGTCTGGCTGGCGGCTCAGCTCAGTGATGAAGCGAACCGGGTGCCGTGCGCAGTCGCGTTCGAGGAAGGCACCCGCTGGTCCACCCAGATCCTGCGCCGGGTGGCCTCCGAGGCCTCGACCGTGAGCGACGCCTCCGGCAAGGTGGAGCGGGCCAAGGACGTGCTCGGACACGGGGTGGACGCTAAAGGTGCGGAGACGCGGGACTTTAGGGATTGGCTGCAGCGAGTGAAAGTGGTGCCGAAGGGAAATGATGAATTAGGAATTAGGAATTAGGAATGAACTGAGAAATGCCCGGCTGATGGATGGCTGGATGAATGAAATACCTGACCGATTTTTGAGACTGACTGCCCTATGACATTGCCTGTTCCTAGTCCCAATGCTCCTGCCGCTGCCGAAATCGGAAGGCCGCGGCTGGCGTATCTGCACAGCCGGTATCCGGTGATTTCCCAAACCTTCATCGACAATGAGATGCTGGGGCTGGAGGCGGCGGGCTGGGACCTGGTGGTGGTGGCGCTGAACCCGCCCAAGAATGATGTGCGGCATCCGCGGCTGAACGGGCTGAAGGCCCCGATCCTGCATGCACCGCCGCAAGTCATCCGCAAGGAGATCGAGACCCGGCTGAAGGCGGAGAAGCGCTGGCCGCAGGCCCTGATCGAGCAGCACGCAGCCCTGCCGGGCGTGGGGCTGGAGCGGGCGGAGGCGGCCTGCCGCAATGTGGCGGGCCTGGTGGAACTTCTGCCCGCTCTTGGAGTGGACCATGTGCACCTGCACTTTGCCAATCAGGCCACGCACTCGGCGGTCTTCCTGAAGGCGATGACGGGCATCACCTACTCCTTCACGCCACAGGCGCAGGACTTCCTGGTGGACCTGGGCTCCCAGGAGCTGCTGCAGGAGATGTGTCGCGAGGCAGAGTTCGTGGTGACGGCGTGCGACTTTGCCAAGCAGCAGCTGGCCCAGATGTGCCCGGCCAGTGAGGCGAAGATGCTGCGCATCTACAACGGGATCGATCCAGGAAACTACAAGCACGCCTTCCCCCAGCCGCAGCAGGGGCAGATCCGCATCATCAGCGTGGGCCGGCTCATTGAGTTCAAGGGGTTCCATCATCTCATCAACGCCATGGCCCTGGCCCGCACGGTGGGCGTGCATGTGGATCTGGACTTGATGGGCGACGGCCCCTGGCTGGCGCGGCTGGAGCAGCAGGTGAAGGATCTGAACCTGGGCACGCAGGTGACCTTCCACGGCACGGTGAACATGGAGCAGATGAAGGCGGGCTTCCTGAAAGCGGATGCCTTTGTGCTGGCTTGCATTGTGGATGAAAAAGGCGCTGCGGACATGCTGCCCACGGTCATCACCGAGGCCATGCTGACACGTCTCCCCGTGGTGAGCAGCAAGGTCGCCGGCGTACCCGAACAGGTCATTGATGGCGAGACCGGTTTCCTCACCGAACCCGGCGATGAAGCCGCCCTGGCGCGGTCCCTCGTGGCCCTGGCGATTGAGCCCGGGCTGGCCGTGAAGTTGGGTGAAGGCGGGGAGCGGCGCGCTCGGGAGAACTTCGCCCTGGACGTGACCCTGCCCGTGCTGGCGCAGCGGTTTGAGGCGGTGGTTGACTCTGCCAAACTGCGCCCAAAGCCTGCCGCGGCCAAACTGGTGGCGTATTATGATCTGAACCACGCCGAGAGCCTGGCCCTCCTGGAGATGGAATATCCCGTGCTGGCGGCAAAGGGCGCACAGATCTGGGTGCGAGGAGGCAACCTCACCTGGCGGGAGCTGGAGAAGCTGCAGGAGTGCCTGCTGCACGTGCACTGGCTGCCGGACGGCATGGCCCTGGAGATGGAGTGGGTCCACTGGCCCGAGGAGCGTGGCAGGCTCGAGAAGCTGCGCGGGGAGCTTTCCACCTCTGTGGACGGCGAGGTGTTCTTTGAGGCGGCAAGGCGGGCGCTGTGGCTGGCGGTGCAGCTGACGCGGTTCGGCAGGCCGCAGGTGTTCTATGCGCCCAGCACGAACGAGGCGCTGGTGGCGTGGATCTTGAAACAAGTGTGGGGCATGGAGTTCGTCGTGGCTGGAGAGCGTGTGGAGGCTTTTGACGGAAAGCTGCGCACCCGGTTGTTTGCCGATGCCAAAGGCAAGGCCCTGACGCGGGAAGGAAATCCGCTGGAACGGCCCGAGGTTCCTGGAAAAAATCCAAGGGGGTTGTTGAAGGGGATCTTTTACAAGAAGAGACGCCGGGTGTTTGGCGAGTGGATGACCCGCTACGCGGGAGATACAAGACTGGAAGACGAAAGACTCAAGACATGAGGAGATACTCCCAACACCTGGCGACGTCCCGGCTTGCCGGGACTTTGGAGATCGTGCGGGAACCGCCGCTTTGAGAGGTGTTGGTGGGTCCGAGGAAGGTGAGGGCGGCAGCGGAGCGGTTGGGCTAGGTTGGATGGGTGCCTTTGGGCGCGGGCTTCGTCCTGGGCAGGGCGACTGAGCAATCTGAAGATTGAACTACGAACAATTTCCAGCTTCAGCTCGCGGTTGGGGATTGTGGGCTTCGCTGACGACGGCCGTGGTTGATGGCTCATCGCGGTCAGGCGGCGATTCGGAGATCGCCGCTCCCAGTCGATGGCGTGGGTGTGGGTCCCACAAAAAAGGCGCACCTGCTTTCGCGGGTGCGCCTTGAAACATCCTGGGCTCCTCTGACTACTCAATCCGCTTCAG
>JBGGMQ010000459.1:0-3024 GCA_041287975.1 Verrucomicrobium sp.
TCGGCCTGCGCACGAGCGCGAGGATCCAGCAGCGGAGTGGTCACCGGCGCAATCGTCGTGATGACCGTCTCATTGGCCACAATAGTATCTCCCGCCTTGAACGGCACCCGGCGCATCTGCCCCGCCACCGGCGCAGAAACCACATAGCGGTTGCGAATGCGCGTCTTCCCCTCCTCCACCACATGCACCGTCAGCGGACCATGCGTGACCTCGCCCACCTCCACCTCAATGGGCTGTGGTTTCAACCCATAACCTACCACCCCCACAATAGCGAGGATGAAGATCCACATGAGGAACTTCCGGATCCTCCCCTTCTTGGACCGCCCCTTCTTCGCGTCCCATGGGGCAGTATCGGATTTCGCCGCAATGGGTGTCACAGCATTGGGAGGATTGGTGTCAGCTTGGGCCATAGGGTGAGGGAACGGTAAGTGGTAAAAAGTAAGAGGTAGAAACTGTGATCGCCATTCAGTCCGTCAGAAGCTCATTCATCATTCCTAATTCATCATTCCTAATTTATATTTGCGCGAAGCGCGCGTCACTCTCTCGCCTTCAAGACGCCGACCATGTCCAGGTTCTTGATCAGGCGGCTCACCACCACGAAAGAGGCGCAGGCCGCCGAGAGGACGACGATGATGGCAATGGAATACGTGGCAGGATTGATCACAAGGGGCATGCGAACGGTTTCAGTGCTGAACGAACTGATGATGAAAGTCGTGAGGGCGCGCCCGAACAAGAGGCCCGCCGGTAGAGCGCTAAGCACCAGGATGCTGAGCTCCCCCAGCAACACGCCCGCCACCTCTCTCTGGCTGAAGCCCACCACCCGCAGTGTCGCCAGGTCACGGCTGCGCTCTGACAGAGCGATGCGGGCACTGTTGTACACTACGCCAAAGGCCACGATGACCGCGAGAGTAAAGTACAGCTTCCGCAGAATGCCAATGCTCTGCCCCGTGGTGTTGCGAAAGGCCGCCAATTGATCCTTTTTCACCATGACGATGGAGGCGCGCGGCGTGTCCTTGGCCTCACGCATGAACTGCTCCCACTTGTTCTGGTCCACCGTCAGGTAGGCTCCGTTGATCGTGTCCCCCTCGCGCATCATGCGGCGCAGGGCGGCGATGTCCATGTAGGCGGCTACCCCTGCGTAGTCAGTAATCAAACCCGCGATGGCCACGCGACGCAAGGGACGCTGACCTTCCAGCACCTCCACCTGCACCTCATCGCCGATGCGCGCCCCGAGGATCTCCGCCAGCTTCGCCGACATGACGAGACCCTCTTCCGGCAGGACAATGGCGTTGCTCTGGTCATCCAGAAGGATGTTCAACCGCGCGCCCTTGGACATGCCGGTGATGGCCAGCTTCCTTGAATGATGGCCGTAGCGCAAGCGTGCCTGCACCGTGCGCACCGGTTCCGCCCGCAACACGCCGGGCAAGTGCTCAATGTCGTGGAAGCCGCTGGGCGAAGCCGGCTCTGTAAGAAACACCACGACATCCTGACGTTGCGCCATGTTCCACTGGTAAGTCAGCAGGTAGTCGATGCTGTCATTCATCGCCCCCGGCAGCACCATGAGACCTGTGGCGAGCGAAAGCCCAAAGATGGTAAACACCGCCTGCCAGGGTCGCCGCTCAATGTTGCGCAATGCCATGCGAAACGTGGGGCTGAACCACTTCGTGAGGCCAAGCCGCTCAAACAGGGACGGTTTGAAATCCGCCGGAGGCTCGGGCCGCATGGCCTCCGCAGGCGGCAGTTTCACCGCCTGACGCACCACCTTCAGCACCCCCAGGGACGCGGCCCCGGCGCTGACAAACAACGCCATGCCCAGGGCACTGTAGTTCAACTGGAAGACCAGCGAGGGGAACCGGAAGAACATGGTGTAGAGACTCACCAGTCCGCCACCCATGAACCGGCCCGCGATGCCGCCGAGGATCGTTCCCAGCACCACAATGACCAAAGCGAACTTCATGTAGTGCACGCCCACCTGCATCGAGGAATAACCGAGCGCCTTCAACTGCGCGATCTGCTCCCGCTGCAGCCGCACCAGCCGGGCCAGCACCGCATTCACCATGAAAGCCGCCACGCTGAGGAACACCACCGGATAGGCCACGGAAAGAGAGTTCAACACGCGCAGCTCATCCTCCAGACGCATGGAGGAGGCGTGGTCCCGCCGGGTGTAGGCCCCCTGAGCCCCGTAGTTCACCAGCAGGCGGTCCATCTCCTGCAACACCGGCCCCGGTGCCGCCCCGGGCGAGAGGTCCGCACAGAAGTCATTGAAGGCCCCGTCCATGTTGTACGCCACCGCCACCGCCCGGTAGTTCATCCAAAACACTCCGTAGCGCTTGTTGTCCGGTAGCGTCTCACCGGGGCGGGCCTCAAAGACGAACTCTGGCGAGAGCCCGATGCCGGTGATCACCAGCGTGTCGCGCCGGCCGTTGATGACGGCACTGATCTTGTCCCCGAGTTGCAGGAAATTCGCATCGGCAAACGCTTCACTGACCACCACCTCCCGCCGCTCATCCAGCCGCGGCATGCGGCCCGTGCGCAGGAAGAGCTGGTTCAGCGTCTGCGGCTTGTCCTCCGGCAGGGAAACGATGTGCCCCGTGGCAGGCTCAGGAATGCCCGGCAGGTCCAGCGTGACATCCAGAACCACCCGGGGCTCCACCGCCGCCACCCCCGGTATGGCTGCCAGCCGGTCCGCCAGACTGAGCGGCGCCCGTTTCAGCGAACCAAACACATCCGCCATCCGGTACCGCTGGTAGTATGCATCCCGGGTTGACTCCAGCGTCAGGATCAAACTGCGCGTCATCACCATCATCGCCAGTCCACACGCCATGACCAGACTGACCGCCACCATCTGGCCCTTCATATGGCCCAGGTCACGGAACAGTTTGCGGTCGAGGGGAGAAATCAAGACAATGATAAATTAGGAATTATAAATGATAAATGAAATGCCGTGAAAGTGCATGTGACCCCAATTCGGATGTTGTTTCCTCCTCAGTCATTTCTAATTTATAATTTTAAATTTATCATTCC
>JBGGMQ010000460.1:0-2719 GCA_041287975.1 Verrucomicrobium sp.
CCCATTATTATGATGCTCGTGGAGGGCCTCTTGACGCCCCGGAGGCGAGGAGTCAACCAAGGTTTCAAACGGGATGGTCGATTCGTTCAATCCCTGCGCTACGAGGCGGGCTGCCTGACCGACTCCGGACTCAGTCCGCAGATACCCGACAATTTCCAATCCGGGAACGAGTTTGGGCTCCGTCCGTCTCAGAGGCGGGAAGATTGGCGCCGGTATCAACTGACTTGGGAGCATGAACTGACTTACCCCTTCTTTCCTGATCCATTCGATCATGCGGACAGCATCCCGTCCCAGGGGATCCCGGAACGATTCGATGAGATCCTGACGCGCGTTCCGCAACAACAGGGCCAGCCGCGGAAGCACGCTACCCTGGCTGGTAGAAAAGCACGGTTCATTCAACCAGTCGAAGAATGGCTCCTCTCCACGCGGGGCAAATGGCGACGGAGGCGGCACACGATGTTCCTTTTCTGCTTTGACCAGCTCCTTCAGAAAAATCCTGCGCAAGCTGCGGGAGATGCGTTCCCCGCTGGCAAACCTTAGGAAGGGGTACTCTGCCGTTGTGTCGGCGCACTCCTGCTCCGCCAAGTTGACAGCCCGAATGTAGGAGTGGGTAAGCTCGATCAAAGCTTCATGCTCACTAAGCAGCACCCGCGGCCGGCCCTGGTGGTGACGGGTGAGCAGGTGTGGAACCTTCTCATCCAGGCCACTATAATGGAAAAAAGAAAGCCGCCTGTTGTTGACGAAGTAAGTGCCGTTTTCCAGGGTGACATGGCGCTGGTCCACGTTCCAGTACGCGACATTGAAGGTTTCGTCTTTGGAGATGTGACAGTCGAAGAAACAGGGTGCGAAATCAATCCAGCGCTGGTCCGTGAATCGTTGCTCCTCGGGGGCGCTGTAGCATTCCCGCAACAGACGCTCGCACCACCATCCCGTCACTTTCGAGGCAGCAGCACGATTCATCCCCAAGAAGCCCAGATTATAGATGCCGCTTCCCATGATGTCGGCCTCCGAGGGCTGGCATCCCTCCCTCTGCATGGGGTTCAGGACATGAGGAGTCAGCACCAGTTCATGTGCCTCCACCGCCTCCACGAGCGACGTCATCGGCTGGAAGAACTCAATGTCCGGGTCGATGTAAAAGACATGGCGGCCAGAAAGGCGGGCCACCGTCTCCATGGTCCAGGGCTTGTAGGCTGTAGCCACCTCTGTCAGGTCATAGGCAAAGCGGAAATTGGCCACCTCGGTGACAGCAAGCTGGATCTCATGCACGCGAAGCAGATGGATGCCCCGCTGGTCCACCGCTTTCTGGGCGAGTGGACCCAGAGCATGGTCATCGATCAGCAGCATCCAAAAATCCAAGTTGGGATGATGCGCCTTGAGCGAATCCACAAGTACAAATGCCCGGGCAAGATAGTTCGACGAAACGATGGTGCATGCCGCAAAAGGAGCACTTGAGATGTCATTTTCCATGGGCATAGGGACGCTTGCAGGACCGGCCTGGCGTTGGCCTTTGTAGCCTGCACTGGTGGCTTCATCAAGCACTCCCCTGCATTCGAATTCGAATTCGAATTCTGGTTGCAGCGAAGACCGCTCTTTACCATCGTAGACAATGATAAGTGAAGAAGACTGGCAGTGCTTTTCACGCGATGGGTATCTCCATCTTGGGCAGGTGCTTTCTTCAGAAGAAGTGGAAGCGCTCAAACAACGGGCGGATGACCTTGCAATGGGGGCCATTCAAAATCCAGATGTCCAGATGCAGCTTGATACTGGGGGGGCCTATGAGGCCCTGCCGAAGGCTGTGGCACGATTTGAACAAGGCACCCTCCTCTACCGCAAGATACAGGGGTTGGAAAATGATCCGCTGTATCTGAATCTCATCAAGACGCCGCGCTTTCTCGAAGTCTGCGGCCGAATTTATGGCCGGCACGCTGCCATCTCCATCTTTCGTGCCATGATCATGAACAAGCCCGCAGGGCAGGGCACGGTTCTGCCCTGGCATCAGGATGGGGGCAACGTGTGGGCTATTGATCGGGATCCGCTGGTGACGATCTGGGTCGCCCTAGACCCAGCGACCCGGGAAAACGGCTGCATGGACTGCATACCCGGCAGTCACCGCCTGGGTCTCCTCAGCCAGTTCGGCAGCACGGTGTCGGAAGAAAATGTGAAGCTCCACTGCCCGCCGGAAAAGGCCCATCCCCTGGAGGTGCCCTCGGGACACGCGGTGCTTCTTCATAACTGGTTGATCCACCGCTCTGGCGTCAACCCATCACCTGTGCCGCGCCGAGCTTTCACCATGTGCTGCATGGATGGCCGTACCCGCAGCCTTCAGACGGGAAATCACTTCCCGCTCATTGCCGGCTCCCTGCCAGAAGGGAGCGACCATTACTTCGAAATGTTCCAGCGGTCACGTGCCGATCTTGAGCGCAGCGTTCAGGAAGCCGTCACCTATGCCCGCAGCCTCGAGGTGGAGAACCAGACGCTGCGACAGATGCGTGAGGAGGCTGAGCGATACGCCCTGTCTTTGGAGGCGGCGGAAAAAGCCCGCGTCGCTGCCAGTGAAGCGAAGCGTGCCGCAAAAGCAAAAGCGGCCATTTGACCGATGCAATTCCTATTCCTCTCAGACACCTCTGGCCGCACTCCACATGTCGGTGATGAAGGCATGCTGGAGGCGAACCTCCAGATCTTCCGGCGCCTGTTCCCTGGTTGCAAGACGACGGTCGCA
>JBGGMQ010000461.1:0-10836 GCA_041287975.1 Verrucomicrobium sp.
CGAGGGCGGGCCCACCCATCGTCCCTTCAGGGGACCATGGCGCGTCCAACGGGCGGAAGATGACGGTGCCACCTCGTTTGAGGATGGCAGCGACGGCACCTGAAGTTTCCTTGCTCTGCTCGCTGACCACCAGGATTTCGCAGTTGGCACCCAAGTCCCGAGCTGACCCTTCCTGAAGATCTGCCCACGGCAGCGCTCCCAGCGCCCTCTGCCAAACCTCACGCTCACCAGCAGGCAGGGCATTCGCGACAACACCCACCTTCAGGCCCTCACGCGCACGCCGCACGACGGCCCGCTGATCGTCGAGAGGAAAGTGATCCTCGGAACCTTGCAGGGCCGAGCGCATCACAAACTCGCCCACCCCTGTCACCGGAAGGTTGAGTCCCACCTGCGCCTCGCTCCAGGGCTGGACCTCCACCTGCCGGGTGGACCGGGCATCGCCCAATGAAAACACCACTGAGGCAAGCCGCGCCTCTGAAGAGAAGTTTTTGACCCTGGCCACGGCCTGCACGCTTTCACCAGGCAGCGGCTCTGCCGGATTCACCTCCACGCCGCTCAAGGCAAGGTTGGGCGTGTCGGCACCGACTTTGACTTTGAAGACCCGCACATCTGTCGGTGCAGGGGGCAGGTTGTCCCTCCAAGCCGTCGCCTGGAGGTCGGACAACACGTAGAGCTCCTTGGCCCCGGCCACCTTCTCCAGGCGCTCCAGAGCCAGCTTGAGGGCTCCTGGCACATCGCCGCGCTGGCCGGACACCGTGGCACCCCGCAGCACTTCCTCCAGCCGCTCCCGGCTCCGGCCCATGTCGGGAAACACCGCGTCCGGCTGGGCATCCAGCCAGACCAGGTTCAAGGATTCAACGCGCCCGGCAGACCGCAGGATTTCCACGGCCTGGGCCGTGGCTCTTGAGAACCGGGACTGGCCCTCCTCACTGGCACCCATGGAGGCAGACCGGTCCACCACCAGCATCACGTTCTTCCCGTCGCCACTGCGGGCCAGATTCTTGGAGCCCACGAGCACGGGTTGAGGAAAGCACAAAGCCAGGGCCGCGATGGACAGCGTGCGCAGGGCCAGCAGCAGCCAGTCCTGGGGCCTGCGCCAGCGGAAGGTGCGGCTCATCGCGCGTCGCAGGAACTCCACCGTGGGGAAGCGCCGCTCCGGTGGCCGGATGCGGGACACCAGATGCACGATGAGAGGCGTCGCGGCAAAGGCCGCGAGCCAGAGCAGTCCAGGTTGAAGCCAGCCGAGACTCATCGCGTCAACCTCCTCAGATGGTCCAGCCAGGGTTGGTCCGTGCGGGCCTGGGCAAACTCCACGCCACGACGCGTGCTGAGCTGGGAGAGCTGGCGGTGGTGCTGCTCCAGCTCGTGCTGGTAGGCGGCTCGAACCGCCGCCGGGTGCACCGGCAGGGCGGCGGCCGTTTCCATATCCACGTAGCGACGGTAGGCGGTGTCCGGCAGCAGGAGCTCGGCGGGAGTCAGCACCTGGAAAAGGAATACGCGGAAGCCCCGGTGCAGGTAGGCCCCGAGCGCGCGGAAGACCGTCGCCGGGTCGTCGAGGAAATCACTCACCACCACCAGGGTGGCCTTTGTCTTGAGAAGCGGCAGGGCCCTCTCCAGTGCGGTGGAGAGGGAGGTCTTCTGCCCGGGTGAATTCTGCTCCAGTGCGTGCAGGATCTGCTGCAGATGCCCGCGCGTGGCTCCAGGGGGCAGGTGCTGCCGGATGGCCGTGTCAAACAGAGTGAGGGACACCCTGTCCTGCCGCAAGGTGACGAGATAGGCCAGGCAGGCCGCCAGATGCGAGGCCCAGTCCAGCTTGGTTATTTCACCAGTTCCCTCCGGGAAGCCCATGGAGGCGCTGCTGTCCACGAAGAGGTGGCACTCCAGCCGGGTTTCCTGCTCAAAGGTCTTGAGGTAAAAGCGATCCGTTCTCGCAAAGACCCGCCAGTCCACCAGGTGAGGGGCGTCTCCAGGCGTGTACGGGCGGAATTCGTGGAACTCCATGGAAGCACCCCGCCAGCGAGAGCGGTGCTTGCCCGAGTGATGCCCCTCCACCAGCATGCGCGGGGCGAAAGCCATCGCGCGCAGGGCACGGGCGTCCTCGGCGCTTAGGTATTTGGATGTGGTAGAAGGTTGGCTCACGAGAAGAGAATTGAAATAGAAGCGCCTTAGCAGGTTAGAGCAGCTTCAGCAGATGGCTCGCGATGTCCTCCGTGGTGACCCCATCGCCCGTGGCCTGATAGTTCGGGATGATGCGATGCCTCAGCACTGGCAAGGCAACCGCACGCACCTCTTCCAGAGAGGCTGTGGCCTGGCCACGTAGCAGTGCCAGTGCCCGCGCCGCCCGGGCAAGGTTCTGCGAGGCTCGCGGCCCTGCACCCCACTCCACGTAGCGCTTCACAAAGTCATCCGCGAGTGGGGATTCCGGCCGGGTGGCATGGGTGAGCTTGAGGATGGCCTGCAACACGGAGTCTGGCAGCGGCACTTCGACCGCGACCTTTTGCAGTTCCAGCACCCCTGCGGCATCCAGCACCTTTTCCGCCGCATCTTGACTGCGACCGGTCGTGCGGCGGACCACATCCGCCTCCTCCTCCAGGCTGGGATAGCCGATCTTCAGGTTGAAGAAGAAACGATCCAACTGGGCTTCCGGCAGAGGATAGGTGCCCTCATGCTCCACCGGGTTCTGTGTGGCAAAGACGAGGAAGGGTTCCTCCAGCCGACGTGTCACTCCGGCCACGGTCACCTGCTTCTCTTGCATGGCCTCCAGCAGCGCGGCCTGCGTCTTGGGCGGTGTACGGTTGATTTCATCCGCCAGCAGCAGATTCGCAAACACCGGTCCGGGCGTGAACTCAAACTTGCGCACCCCGCCGGCATCACTCTGCAGCACCTCACTGCCCACGATGTCCGTGGGCATGAGATCGGGCGTGAACTGGATTCGATGAAACTTCAGCCCCAGCGCCTGGGCCAGGGTGCTCACCAGCAGGGTCTTGGCGAGGCCGGGCACACCGACGATAAGGCAGTGGCCCCGGCAGAGCAGGGACACCAGCATCTGCTCCTGGATCTCATCCTGCCCCACGATGACGCGGGCGAGTTCACGGCGCACCCGTGCAGCGGCGTCTTTGGCGCGTTCCCATTGTTCGGCGAAGGCCGCATCGGTGGAGGATTCACTCATGGTGTGACTTTTAGGAGATCTTTGAAATAACTTTCAGCCGCCGGGCGGAGGGTTCAGAAAGGATCCACGGCTTCGCCCTCTTCAGAGGTGCCGGCGGGGGCTTTGGGGGCCGGGGTCTTCACGACTCCGGTCTCGATCCAGAAGCTGCCTTTGTCCGGGGTCCAGGCTTGGATGGCCTCTTCCAGGGATTTCGAGATATCAGCTTCCGCCACCGGCTCGCCGGACGCAGGTGCCTGACCCAGATCCTCGTTGTCGGTCGTGGCCCAGTTCTGCCATTTGGAGTCTTTGTCCAGATGCCAGTTGGCCACCAGGATCTCGCGTAAGCCCTTGGCCCATCGCATCCATGAGTAGGCTTTGACGGGCGGCGCATCAGGCTGGCGAGTTGCTGCCTGCCGGAGCCAGTTGCCTGCCTGGTAGATCATCGAACGGGATTCGTCGGCATCGTTCCCTCCCGACTGAATGTGGATTCTCAGGCCCTGGAGCAGGGGCAGGGGACTGATGTAGATGCGCATACCGTGCCCTTCGCCAAGTTCCCCTGCGGAAGCCCGGCAAAGTTCTGACAACTTGATGAGGGAAGCCGCACTCACGGTCTGGTTCAAACTGGCCCGCACAGGCTCAAGCTGGCTCGCCTTTTCAGGGGTTGCCCGGATCTGGGTCACCCGCTGGGCCAGGCCCTGCCATGCGGGCTTGAAGTCCGCCTTCTTCAACTCCTCCTGCAGAGCCATCTTCTCGTTGAGAGGAAGGGCCTGCACATACTCAGGCCAGCCCTTTTCCACGTGTTGATCCACGGCCTGCAGCAACTGCTGACGGCGGGCTGCTGACACGCTGGCGCTGGATGGTGTCTCTGGCAGGGGAGTGCCGTCCAGTACGGCTTTGCCTCTGGCCGACCACAGGGGCCAGAGATCCGCGATGTCGATGCCTTGAAGCTGCTGCTGAAGCTTGGCCTGATCCTCATTGCCCCAGTGGTCCGCCACCCAGTACACATAGTTGGCCAGGTCGGTGAACGTGCCATCCCGGGAGTCGACAGGCACCGCGCCGTCTTCCTGAAGGATCTTGCGCAGGGCCGCCTTTCGTGCATCCGGCATGCCGTTCACAAATCGAACTGTCATCATGAGCAGTTGACCTTTTCGTTCCCCCTTATCTTTGGGCACACGCAGCACGCCCGCGAGGATCT
The DNA here is from genome assembly GCA_041287975.1 of Verrucomicrobium sp. Classification (GTDB taxonomy): domain Bacteria; phylum Verrucomicrobiota; class Verrucomicrobiia; order Verrucomicrobiales; family Verrucomicrobiaceae; genus Verrucomicrobium. The sequence continues at coordinate 4,344 of JBGGMQ010000461.1, forward strand.
GGTCCACCAGTTTCTCGGCAGCCTCACCCGTAGGGGACAAAGCCTGAATCTGACGGGTAAGTTGGTTGAGAGAGGTTTTGCCGGCAACGTAGTCCGCGATGAAATCGGCTGCACCCTTCCCAGAAACGAAAGCCTCCAAGGCTTTGAACTGCTCTTTCACGTAGCTTGGAAGCCCCTCTTTGCCCTCACCCCCCTGCCTTTGAGCATACTCTTGTTCAGTCGCTTTGCGGAACTGCTCCAGGAGGGCTTTGCCGGTCTCCTTGCGCTTCTGCAGGATTTTCGTGACGACGCCGAAATGAGAGCTGGGCTTTTCCAGGATCATACCCTCTACGACCTTGTTTTCGGCCTCGCCGCCCGCCTGCGAGACGGCGAGCATGGCCTGCGATTTTTGATCGTCCACACCCGAGGCCAGATAGTAGGTGCCGGTCTCCAATGGGGATTTTCCCTTGAGCGCTTTCGCACATTCCAAAGCGAGAGTCCTGAATTCTTCGGCGTCTTCCGGGACCTCTTCGCCCTCCTCGCGGTTGACGGGAATGACGGTCGAAAGGAACGCCCTGGCGATATCGCCGCGGGTCATCGGACGGGGCAACTGCTGCCATGCCTCCTCCAGCTCTTCCTCATTGAGTTCCGGAGCTTCTTCCGCGAGTTCAAATTCGCCTGAGGAGTTGCCGTAGTACCGGCTGCCAAGCATGTAAACGAGCGTTTCATCCTTGAGCGCTGCCGCCATCACAGTGATCCAGTCCCAGTCTTTGCTGAGAATGTGTGCCATCCACTCCGTCCGCTTCGGGATGGCGTTCCGAGTCGCCTCCAGCATCTGCGGATCAACGTTCATCTTGAGATGGAAAAGCCAGGCTTGAGCGATCTGGTCCATATTGCCGGCACCATCGTTGTCTTCAGACTCAGAGTTTGGTTCTGAGTCTTCTTTGCTACCGGGCTTTCCATCTGCCACTTCCTGCCACCAGACGGCCTGCTCAGGGGTCAGGTCACTCGCGTGCTCCAGGGCAGGAGCTTTCAGATGGGCGATCCGGCTCTGCACCTGCTTGTGCAATCGTTCGACGAGGGGGCGCGCCAGCCACCCGCGCGTGAAGGTGGCCAGTTGGGACGCTAGAGCCGCATCGAGGGCCTTCCAGTCGCCCGTGGTATCAAAGGTCGCTATCGCCGTCTGGTATCTGGTCTCCGCGATTTTTTGCACCAGCAGATCGAGCAGTCTCTCTGGTCGCGGCACGATGGCAAAGAGCGCCTGAGCCGCGGCTGCGGCCTCATCCTTATGGCCCCGCCGGTGGTAGTGGGCCGCGCGGAAGAATGCGGTCACCAGGTAATCCCTTTGGTAGGATACCATGGCCTCTTTCGCTTTGGCCATGCCCTGAATGGCTTGCAGTCCCTTGGCGAGGGCCAGAGCATCCGCTTTCTCGTCGGCAGCCTCGGTGCCGGGTTTCTGCTCGGTCCATTGCAGTCCGGCCTGCTGCATGGCGCGCCAGCCCTCTTCGTCTTCCGCGATGCCCTGCAATTGCAAGCCATTGACCATCAGGCGGCGAAACGTTTGCTTGCTGGCGTCAGGTGGTTTTTCCACCCAGCCATGAGAGAAGCTCTTTTGCAGCGCTTGCGTTATTTTGCCATCAGCCCCGTCCTGAGCTTCCAGCAAGTCGTCGATGGAATCTCCACCGTTGCGGCCTGTCAGCGACACGTACTCCCATCCAGACCCTGAGACATCGGGCAGGCCGAGCTCGAATAGGAGATCAAATCCCTTGCCATAGTCAGGGGCAGCAGCCTGTACCCTGGTGCATATCGACATCGCGACAAAGAGCCCAGTGGTGATGCTCAGCGCAACCCGCCGCCAGCATGTGGGCATGGTTCTTCTCAAGGTAAAGCGGATGGCCAAACTCATGGGGGTGGGAGTTTCGTTTTTCCGTTGAATGGTTTAAACCATTGCACAGACATCTGGGAAGACAAAAAGTGTAAAACTTGTGTCTTAAGATGCCGGTGCTGCCGTCGGGGGCTCTCGTGGTGGCAGGGGTGAAGACGCAGGCTTGCGCCTCAAAAGCAGCTCCTTCCCGCCATCAGAGTATCGTCCTGCTTTGATACTTGACCCGCCCGAACCCCGCAGAAGCAAGCTGAGGTGCCGAGCGTACTTTGAGCCAGAGATTTCTCACGCGCTCATCTGTGAATGAAGCGTGGAATCGAATCTCCACAGCCTGTCCAACGACGAGCCCTGCGAGCGCATTTCCACGGTAGTCGTCTCCATAACTCAGGCCATGGGCCTTGACGTCCCTATGCTGCATGGCTGTCGAAAAAAAGAGTATGGCATGCTCGTTCAGGAGGAACTTGACGGTTCCCGGAGTTTCCAAAAGCTCCGCATGTTGGACGTTCATGGATCTTGATGCTCCGCCCATGTGTAAATGCCGGAACCGGGGTAACAGGGTTTGTCCCGCCCTCCACATCGCAGTTTTACCACGACTCTCCCGAGATGAACAAGCACAGGCTCGTGAGCCGCCTCATAGCCTCAGCAGGTCCAACACCTTGACCACTGACGCACTGCCCACTGGCTTACCGTCTCTCACGGGTACTGCGTCTTTTCAAAGCGCAGCAGGTGCTTGCTGTCATACCGCTCTTTCGGATTGAACAGCCAGCCCGGGGAGGGGTTCACCAGCTCGTAGTTGGTCAGCAGGAACTCGGGCAGGAAGAGGTCGCTGTTCGGATCGTAGATCTTCTGGCCGGTAAAGCGGCCCCACATGCGGTACTCGCGGTTGTGGTCGTAGCCGTGAGCATTGCCGCCATCGGCGGGCATTTCAGGGAGGCGGTCCGGAGCGTTTTTCTGGTTCTCGTTGATGACCACCAGGCGGGAGTCGTCCCAGGTCTGGCCGGGACGGCGGATGTAGCCCCAAAACTGGGTCCGCTCGATGTAGTAGCGCCGTGCAATGAAGTAGTCCCCACGCGGCTCGGCCATGATGGCAGCCCGTCTGGCATCAATCTGCTGCTGGATCATCGGGTCCGCACAGCTCGCCAGAGTCAGCAACAGGGCGGCGGAAAGCAAAAGGGAGGAAAAGGGGGACCGGGACATGGAGGCGGAGAAATCGTGCTGGAACCCGGCAAGCTTGCGGCGATGACGAAGACTGTCCAATAAATAAAAGAGAAGACCGATTGCGCCCCTGAACCAAGGCGCAACCGGTCCACTACTATAGCCAGGCAGGAAGGTCCCCCCAAGGGCCCGCCCGTTCCGCGACCGGGAATTTTTCGGATCGCAGCTCTTGTCCAGGTGAGCTAGAAGCGCACGCCCACGCGGACCCCGAACTCGCGCGGTGCCCCGGGGGCTCCTGTGCGGATGTCCGTGTTCATCGTGGTGTAGTACTCTTCCTCGGCGAGGTTAGTTCCGTAAAGGCTGATGGACCAGTTCCCCGCACGCCAGCCAACGGCGGCGTTCAGAATGCCAAAGGTGTCCTGCTGGAAGTCTTCACGGTTGAAGTCATCAAACTTCGTCTTGCCCAGCACCAAGTACTCGACCCGGGCAAAGAAGCCTGCCCGCAGGTGGAAATCGAGTGCCACGGCAGCGTCGAACTCCGGGACAAACGGGGGAGTGTTGCCGTCCAAGGACTGCCCAGTGACGGGATCTGTGTAGCTCGTGAGGCGGGCATGGGTCCAGCCAATAGAGCCGCTGAAGTCCAGCACAGGCAGAAGCTCCACCCGGGTTTCGAACTCCACGCCGTAGGTCTCGGCCTCGTCCGCATTGAAGACGGCGTAGTCCGTGATGTTGATGCTGCGTTCCACCTGGTAGTTCTCAATGTCGTTGTAGAAAGCGGCAAAATTCGCCGTCACCTTGCCGTCCAGCCACTGTGTCTTTACGCCCACTTCGCTCGACCACGCACGCTCTTCTTCATAGGGAGCAAAGGCCGGATCATCGACATACGCGCTGAACCCACCGGGCTTGAAGGCGTAGGTAGTCTTGGCATAGAGCAGCGCGTGGTCGCCCAGTTTCACGTCAATCCCAACGGTAGGGGTGATGTGCACCCAAGTGTCATCAAAGTTTTGGTGTGGTGCCTTTTCCTTGAGCTGGGTTTTCGTCAGAAGCGGCTCAGGAGTTGGGATCTCCAGCGGGAAGAAGATCCCAGGGTAGGGAGTGGGAATCTGAACCGTGGGGATCGGTTGGAAGTTGGTGATGGTGCGGGCATTGATCTCGCTGTCCTTGTCCCGATCCAACTCGCGGTGGACCCAGTCTACTCGGACACCTGCATGGAGCGTTACTGGCTCCCAGCCTGACCAACTGCTGCCAAGGTAAAACGCAAATGCGTCCTCCTGAATGGTGTGGCGGGTCACCTGCTGGATGGCGATGTCCGAGTTGGACAGGGAGGTCAGGTTGATGGGATTGGGCAGCGGGATCGGAATCTCGCTGCTGATATCCGTGACCGTCAGCGTCTGCTGCCGGGTGAAGATGTTGCGCAGACCGTAGCCGTGAATACGGCTGGTGGAGCCATACATGCCGACGTTCCATTGGAACGGATCCTTTGGATCATTGCTGGTGATGCGGAACTCCTGGCTCCAGATCTCCTGGTCCTGCTTGATGATGCTGGAGCCGAAGTTTGCCGGGGTGAAATCCAGATCCGTGATGTAGGGATCCAGCTCCCAGTTGCGTCGTGAGGTGACACTGAGGAATTTCCAGTCATCATTCTCGTACGAGATTCGCAGGGCTTGGTTGTCCACGACGCGATGCTGCTCACCCACCACATCGGAGCGCACCTCGTAGAAGTGTTTCCGGTCCAGAGAGGTGAGGCGGGGGGCTCCGTCGTTGTACTCGTCATACCCGCCCGTCAGGCTGATTTCCCAGCCTTCCGCAGGTTTCAGGAAGATGCCTCCGTTCAGGCCCCAGTGTTCCTGGTCATCGACCCGGTCTTTCGTGAGGGGATTCCATAAATAACCCTGCCGCGAGTCGAACTGGCCGCCCACCCGGAAGAAAAGGGTGTCCTTCACCAGCGGGCCCATCACCCAGCCGTCGAAGTCGTGGGATTCATAGGAACCGTAGCCGTAGTTCAGGTCGCCCTCGAACTCGTTGCCAGGCTTCTGGCTGCGGATGTTGATCAATCCACCGTAGGTGTTGCGCCCGACCACCATGGGTTGGGGGCCTCGCAGGATTTCCACGCTGTTCACCGCGCTGAGTTGCTGCGCGTAGGTGAAGGTTTCGCCAAAGGGCACGTCATCCACATAGATGGTCGTGGCCGGAGCTCCGAAGAAGACCGTGTTCGTAAGGCCTCGCACGGAGTACACATCGCCAAAGGACCGGGAACCGGAGTCGGTGGCCGACATGTTTGGCGTGAGCCGCACGATATCCTGAGGCTCGCGCACACGGAAGTTCGCGATGTCATCCACAGAGAGGAAGCTGGCGCTGACCGGCTTGCTCTGGGGGTCGGGCAGGGCTTCCCCCACCACGGTCACTTCAGGAGTGATTTCAGTGACGGCGGCAGTCGCTGGCGCGATTGCGGGTGGCGGAGCCGCGGCTCCGGGGACTTGGGAGTACAGGCTGGAGGCAACAGTCAGGAGACTGCCAGCTATCAGCCACTGGGAGAGAGGTTGAGACATATATGCTAAACTGCGCATATATGTGTATTATTGCACGGGAAAACTTTTGGCAATGTATTCCGCGCCTCCTGTTGCAGCGCGGCCAAGCGGGGAAGGAGGACCGATCTGGAGTCAGACGGATCTTTCCCCCTCATTTCCATGCGCTTCCTGCTTCTGCTTTTACCTTTGGGCCTTCTAGCTGCGATCAGCTTCACCTCCTGCGCCTCGTCATCACCCTCGCCTCCTGCCACAGTGGCTTCCGTGGATCTCAAGAAGTATTCCGGCAAGTGGTACGAGATCGCCCGCTACCCGCACTCCTTTGAGAAAGAAGCCACCAAGGTGACGGCCACTTACACCCCGAATGCGGACGGGACAATTGAAGTCATCAATCGCTCCACCAAGGATGGCAAACCCAATGACATCAAGGGCACTGCCACTCCTGTGGCAGGCAGCCAGGGCGCCAAACTCAAAGTGAAATTCTTCACGCTCCTTCCCTCAGGCAACTACTGGGTCATCGGTCTGGATGAGAAAAACTACCAGTGGGCCATGGTCGGAGAGGGAAGCAGGAACTACTTCTGGATCCTCAGTCGCAAGCCCAGCATGGATGAGAGGCTCTACCAGAGCCTGCTCGTAAAGGCGCAGGGATTGGGGTATGACTTGAGCAAGATCGAGAAAGTGCCGCAGTAGGATGGTAAATGGTGAATGGTGAGAAGTAAGTAGTAAGCTGTGGCAACTTCCAAGCCTTCAGCGTGAACGAAGAGGGTTGGAGTACCGACTTCAGCCGGCTCAGGATCGCAATACCCCAATGCACCTGGATACTTTTTATCTCCCGCTCTACCCCTTTCCTCAGTGGGTTGTTCGTAGTACAAACTTTAGTTTGCTCAGTCGAACCACGGAACGCGGTAAACAACGCATAGTATCACCAAGTCATTCTGGTACGTCTCATACG
>JBGGMQ010000462.1:0-7821 GCA_041287975.1 Verrucomicrobium sp.
CCGACATGCGCCACCAGGTGCGCCGACACGGCATCCGCGTCTTCGCCCTGGACTACCTGCAACTCATCTCCCCCGACCGAAAGGGGCACAGTCGCGAGCGCGAGGTGGCAGAGATCAGCGCCGCCCTCAAGGCCGATGCCAAGCTGCTCAAAGTCAGCATCCTGAACCTCTCCCAACTCAACGACGAAGGCAAACTCCGTGAATCCCGCGCCATCGGCCAGGACTCCGATGTGGTGGGCGTCCTCCGCGTGCCTGTGAACGACCGCAACGAGCCCCTGGACCACCTCCGCGAACTCTACCTCGCCAAAGTCCGCGGCGGCCAGCGGCATGTAACGCTCCGCTATGAGTTCGACGGGCCGCGGTACACGTTCCGGGAGATGTGAGTTCAGTACGTCAGTGGATACCCAACCCCGACCGCAATTCACCCGCTTTTCATCGACACTTCACACTTCCTTCAAGACAGGGGGGCATGATGGCAGGGTGACACCGGTCTCTCCTGACCGGCATTTTCCCCATCACTCCAACTCTCCATCACTCCCCCCCTCCCTGCCATGTCCCCGCGTCGACTTGTTTCCATCCTCATCATCTTTGCCCTGGCCACGGTGGCGTGGTTCACCCTGGGGGCGACGCTGAGCTACCGCTCCACGGCGGCGGCCTCCCAACTTGGTGAGGAAGTCCGCCAGGTGTGGGGACCCGGACTGACGCAGCCGCACCTGACACTGCTGGCAGACGGTGGGACGTTTCCTGATACCCAGAGCCAGTCCCAGGATGCCGTGCAGCCCGCCGCCTCCCGCCTGGAGGTGAAGCTGCACTACACCCCGAAGAAACGGGGTCTGGTGTGGCACCGCACCTATGAGGTGGCCTTCCGCGCCGAGTACGACATCGTGAACGCGAGCAGCAGCGCGAGGAACATCCGCATCCAGCTGACGCTGCCCTCCAAGGAAACGGGGTACGACAACTTCGTCTTCAAACTGGGCGACGATGCCGCACGGGAGGTGCTGCCGCACGATGGCAAGATCGAGACCGTGGCGATGGTACCCGCCGGGGCCACGCTGCCGCTGATCGTGGGGTATGAGGCGCGTGGTCTGGACCGCTGGACCTATGCCTTCCCCCAGAACGCACGGGTGAAAAATTTTACCTTGAACCTGACGACGAACTTCGACGACATCAGCTTCCCGGCGAGTGCCAGCTCACCCGCGGACCGTACGCGGCTCTCGCCTGAGCAGGGTGGCTGGGCGCTGCTGTGGGAGTACAAGGACGCGATCGATGCGCGGGACATCGCGCTGGACATGCCCACGGTGCTGAATGCCGGGCCCGTGGTGGCGCGGATCACCTTCTTCGCCCCGGTGTCGCTGGCGCTGTTCTTCGGCGTGCTGGTGGTGACGGGCATGCTGCGCGGCATCAACCTGCACCCCATGACGTATGCTTTCCTGGCGGCAGGGTTCTTCACCTTTCACCTGCTGCTGGCGTACCTGGGCGGCCTCTTCAATCTGCACGTGAGTTTCGCCATCGCTGCGGCGACCTCCCTGCTGCTGGTCTGCGGGTACCTGCATGCGGTCGCCGGGGCCCGGTTGAGCGTGGTGGCGACCATCGCGCAGCTCGCGTACATGGTGCTCTTCAGCTACAGTTTCTTCTTCGACGGGCTCACGGGGATCACGCTCACCGTCTCTGCGGTGGTGACGCTGGCGCTGCTGATGATGGCCACGGCCAAGGTGGACTGGGAGACGGCCTTTCAAGAGCCGAACACTCTGTGGGGCCGTCCGCAGGGGTATGGCGCATGATTCTCCGGCGTGACTTCAACCTGAAAAAATCAGATGCTCTCCGCAATCCCTGTGCATTGGTCAGCAGCCAGTCTTGGTCCCGGTCCTCACCCCACGCCAGCCCACCCACCCATGCCGCCCCGCTCCCGTATACTCATCGTCGAGGACGAACCCTCGATCGCGGACACGCTCCAGTACTCCCTGGAGTCGGAGGGGTTCGCTCCCACCATCTGCAGCACAGGCACGGAGGCGCTGGAGACGCTGCAGAGGGAGGAGTTCGCGCTGGTGGTGCTGGACATCGGTCTGCCGGACATCACGGGATTCGAGGTGTGCCGCCAGATCCGGCTCTCCAAGAATGTGCCAGTGATTTTCCTCACGGCGAGGTCCTCTGAGGTGGACCGGGTGGTGGGCCTGGAAATCGGCGGGGATGACTACCTGTGCAAGCCCTTCAGCCCCCGCGAGCTGACCGCCCGGGTGCGGGCGGTGCTGCGGCGGACGCAGCCAATGGCATCTGCCCAGGCACAAGCCCAGGCCTCGCCGCAACCTCAGGCGCATGCCCCTGGTTCTGGTCCCGTTCCCGCCCATGCCGCAGCACAGGGTGCCCCCTCCAGCGGGGTTGCCGCTGCCGCGACCCCACCTCTGGCCGTGGACGATGAGCGCTGCCAGATCCGTTATTTCGGCGAGATTCTGCCGCTCTCCCGCTATGAATACCGGCTCCTGCAGACGCTGGCCCGCCATCCCGGTCGCGTCTTCAGCCGCAGCCAGCTCATGGAGCACGCCTCCGATGAGCCCGATGCCGCCATGGAGCGCACGGTGGATGCGCATGTGAAATCCCTGCGCGCCAAAATGAAACTGGTGCGGGATGAAGTGGAGGCCATCGTGACGCACCGCGGCATGGGCTACTCCCTCACCGAGTCCTGGCGGTAGGTAGCTGGCCAACGAGTTCTTAGGTTTGAAGCCTGCCTTTTGACGTTTGAAATTCTCCTTCTCCATGTCCCTGACGTCGAAGCTGCTCTTCGGCTTCGCCTTGATCTCCGCGATCGGATTCCTGCTGATGATGGACCAGGTGCTGGAGCGTGTGGAGCGGCAGTACCTGGAGGCGGCGGAGGAGCCCATGGTGGACATCGCCAATGTGCTGGCGGAGCTGCTGGCGCAGGACATGCAGCCGGAGGGCACGCTGGACAGCACCGCCATCACCACGGCCATGACCGGGGCGAAGGGGCGCGATTTCGAGGCCCGCATCTACTCCTTCGTGAAGACGAAGGTGGACATGGACCTTTACGTCACAGACAAGTACGGGAAGGTGCTGTTTGACTCCTTGCACCCGGAGGCCCTGGGGGAGAAGCGGGCCAAGCGCGATGTGGTGCTGACGCTGAACGGGCAGTACGGGGCACGATCCTCCCGCGAGGATGAGAAGGACGCGAACTCCTCTGTGATGTACTCGGCGGCCCCGATCCTGATGAACGGGGAGATCGTGGGCGTGGTGAGCGTGGCCAAGCCGCAGCGCAGTGTCTTCAAATTCCGCGATGAGACCCGCGCCTGGCTGAAGCGTACGATTGGCTCCTTGATCCTCTGCATGGTCATGGGCTCCTTCCTCCTGGCACGCTGGACCACGCGCCCCATCCGGCGGCTCACAGACTATGCCCGCGCCGTGACGGCAGGCGAGCGCCCCGCCGTGCCCAAACTGCATGGGAGTGAGATGAAAACGCTGGGCGGGGCCTTTGAAACCATGCGCGACGTGCTGGAGAACCGCGAATACGTGGAGCACTATGTGCAGACGATGACGCATGAGCTGAAGAGCCCGGTGGCGGCCATCCGGGGAGCCTCCGAGCTGCTGCAAGAGGGCAACATGCCAGACGAGCAACGGCGGAAGTTTCAGCGGAACATCCTGGGTGAGGCGCTGCGCCTGCAAGACCTGCTGGACCGCCTGCTGGCACTGGCGGGTCTGGAAAAGAAGAAAACGCTGGAGGATGCGGGGACGGTGAACCTCAGCGCGATCGCCCGCGAGGTGTGCGACCACTTTGAGCCCTTCTTCGTACACCAGCACCTCAAGCTGGACTGCTGGATTCAGGACGGCGTGGAGGTGCATGGCGATGCCTTCCTGCTGCAGATCGCCTTGAACAATCTGGTGCAGAATGCCGTGGACTTCTCCCCGGAGGGCGGATCGATTTCGCTGGGACTGAAGCTGGTGGATGACCGCGCCTGTTTCGTCGTCGAAGACGAAGGACCCGGCCTGCCCGACTACGCGAAGAAGCGCGTGTTTGAGCGCTTCTACTCCCTCCCCCGGCCCCAGACGGGGCGCAAGAGCAGCGGCCTGGGGCTGTGCTTCGTCAAAGAAGCGGCCCTGCTGCATCGTGGCAAAGTGGAGCTGGAGAATCGCGATGGCGGGCGGGGAGCACGGGCTACGTTCAGTTTGCCGGCTTTGTAGGAGGTAGTCAGTGGCGCATGCAACACGCTGCTCACGGAATGTTAACAGCTCGAACTTCGGACAGCGGTGCGCCAGCGCTCCCAGGGGCACTGAGGGGCTTCGAAATTTTTGGAGAGAGTGTGGGTGTTGGGAGATGCGACTGAGCCGGCTGAAGCCGGTACTCCAACCCTCTTCGCTGAGCACTTCGGGTGGCTTGTATCCCCCGGGGCGACCCGGTCTCATCCACGCGGTATGCCGAACTTATTCGACTGAAGCTCGCCGGGAGACTCATGTTCAGACTGCCTCATGCAGTTCATTCACCCCCAACCGGGTACATCCCTTGCTCCTATGGCGTTCGTCGGGGGCATTTGCAGTTGTGTCTTTCACCATGCCGCCTAACCTTTCGCCGTCCATCCCGGCGCCTGCATCCCCCCTTAGAATGCCGAAAATCAAAGACATCCTCCTGAAGCGTTATGTTGACCTTCTGGCCCTGCGTTCAAGGAAGGACGCTGCGGTGCCAGCAGATGACAAGGCAGTGGGCAGCAATGGCCCCCAGGCGGAAGTGAGCCGCCTGCTCGCGGTCATCGAGGATCGGAACAAGCTCATCGCACGCCTCCAGGCCACGGACAAGAAGCGCCAGGACCTCTGGAAACAGATGCGGGCCAAGTGGCGGCAGAAGAAAAAGGACGCCGACCGCACCCACCGGAAGAACAACCTCTTCCAAAAGCTGTTGCGCCGACGCCGCTATGCCATCCGCGACCTCGCCCAGCGTCTCCGTCAGGCGGAGAAAGTGATCATCAGCTACTACCAGACGCCCCACCTGATGCCCCCCAAAGAGGCGGCAGAGGGGCCTCCAGGCGGACTGCTGGACTCTGTGATCCATCGCGCGATTCGCTGGATGCCCCGGATCGAAAACTTCATCTGGAGCCACTGGATGCGCCTGGGCGTGCTCAAGCAGTTCGACGCCCGGCCCATGACGCTCGACAAGCTTCCGGCGCCAAAGCTGCCCCTCGCAGCCCTGCCGAAGATCAGCATCGTGACGCCATCCTACAACCAGGCTGGGTACCTGGAGGACACCATGCGCAGCCTGCTGGACCAGAACTACCCCCAACTGGAGTACCTGGTGCTGGATGGCGGGTCCAAGGATGGCTCCGTGGACATCATCAAGAAATACGAATCCCGGCTGACCTACTGGCAGAGCCAGCCCGATGGCGGGCAGGCCGCTGCCGTGCGCACTGGCCTGGAGATGGCCACCGGGGACATCATGGCCTGGCTGAACTCGGACGACCTCATCCTGCCCGGCACACTGGCCTACGTAGCGGACTACTTTGCCCGGAACCCGGACGTGGATGTGATCTACGGACACCGGCTCATCATCAATGAAGTGAGCCACGAGGTCGCCCGCTGGGTGCTGCCCCCGCATGATGCAGAGCTGCTGCTGTGGGCGGACTTCATCCCTCAGGAGACCTGCTTCTGGCGCCGCAGCATCTATGAGAAGATCGGCGGCATGGACCCCACCTTCCAGTTCGCGCTGGACTGGGACCTTCTGTTGCGCCTGCAAAAGGGCGGTGGCCGCATGGTGCGGCTGCCTTATTTCCTGGGAGCCTTCCGCATGCACAGCGAGCAGAAGAACGCCGTGACCATCAACACGGACGGGTACAAGGAAATGCAGCTGCTGCGCAAACGTGAACTGGGCGAAGAGTTCAACCGGGGCGGCCTGGCCCGCCGCGTGAACCGCGCCCAGATCAAGTCGCTCATCTCGACCTACCTGATGCGTCTGGGTATCCGCTGGTAAAAAGACAGGTGACAAAAGGCAGGAGCGGGTGTGAATGTGCGCTCTCGTATGCCGGATGACACCTCTTTCATGCCTCTCTCGCCGGAGTATTTGAGCCAGATTCAGCGGGAAGACCAGTTCCTGCTGGCCTTTCCCAGGTCGGGGTCACGCTGGCTGAGATTCCTGTTGTCAGACGTTTTCAACCAGTACTTGGGCCAGGAGTTCATGCCTGTGTATGACGCGATGTTTGCCAGGCAGTTCGGGGCGCGTGTTCCCCAGATTAAAGGGAAAGTCTTCCTGTCGGAAGATGTCATTCCAGATGTCCACACGCATCCCTACACCAACTGCGTGCTACCGCGCTACGGCATCAGACCTTCTTTCCGATCCCACCACCTCACCGGGGTGTTGCAACGTTCTCAGGGGGCCATGATCGGCGTCTTCCGTTCACCCGTACTGGTGCTGGGCTCTTACTATCACTTCGCCCGTCAGAGAAAGCATATTGGCGAGTCTGTCTCGCTGCGAGAATTCAGCCAGTGGAAACTGCCGCATTGGATGGACCACGTGCAGATCCTGCTGGAGGCTCGGCGTCAGGATCCAGGGCGTTTCCTCCTCATGCATTATACAGGGAAGATGCCCTTCAGTGCATCCGAAGTGGAGGCAGCGGCACAGCACTTTGGCATTCCCTGCCAGGCAGGTGCGGCCGAAGCCGCCATGGCGCGGTGCCTGCAGCACCTGGCACAGGTCAATGCACATCCATCCACTACCTTCCCCCGCGGTGAAAACGTCCAAAGTCTGGCGCTGATCCCCGATGTTGTCCGCCAGGAGATCGAGGCCGCCACGGCCTCTGTCTATGAGGAGGCGGTTGCCGCAGCCGTGGGGAATCTCCCGGTGACGAAATAGCCAATGTTTCTGAATGGTCATTTCGTTTGAACCAAACCCGGATTGGAGCGACCTAGAAGTCTGCCCCACCCCCTTTTTGATTCCCTCTGCATGAAGACTGCCCTCCTTCCCGCCATCGCTGGCCTGTTCCTCCTTGCCTCCTGCGTCACCAAGCCGCAGGAAAACACGGGAGCCAACTACCTGGCAGGCCTGGGTGGTCCTGTACCCACCTCACCCCAGCAGCTAGGCGTGGCGGAGCCGGTGTCCTACTGGGATGACGACGGCTCCCAGGGCCCCAGCTACATCGTGGTGGATCTGCGCCGCCAGGTGGCGGAGTTCTACCGCGCCGGGCACGTCATCGGTGTCGCCGCCATTTCCTCCGGCACGGAACTGCGCGCCACCCCCTCGGGCGACTACACCATCCTGGAAAAAGACATCGACCACGTGTCCTCCTCCTACGGGCATATCGAGGACAGCGCTGGCAATGCGGTGAACAACGACGCCACCCCCCGCTCGCCTGTGCCTCCTGGCTGCAAGTACGTACCTGCGCCGATGAATTTCTTCATGCGCCTCACCTGGGATGGCGTGGGCATGCACCAGGGCTACCTGCCTGGGTATCCTGCCTCCCACGGTTGCATCCGCATGGACCGCAACATCGTGCCCAAGTTCTACGAGAACGCCTACAAGGGCATGCCTGTGAAGGTGATCCGGTAGTCCAGTAAACCGGTAATCCGGTGCGTCAGTGCGTCAGTTTATCAGTGTGCCTGTGATTCGTTTAGGAAGTGCGAGAGGGGCGAAGGCCCCTGTTTTTTGGCGAGTGCTGCCATTGAGGGCTGAAAGTCCGTCCCAACTTTCTATAGTAGACGTCGTTCCTGAGAAGAACAAACTGACGGATGGTGGCTTGGGGGTGCGGCCGCCAGGAACTTCACACGAAGCTTTTCCCCGAAGGGGATACTGCTTCAAGCCCAAGGTTGGACGAGCTTCCAGCGAGTCTACCTTGG
>JBGGMQ010000463.1:0-5740 GCA_041287975.1 Verrucomicrobium sp.
GAAGATGTCGTAACGTTTTGTTGTGGTAGGCCTGCGCGGATGACAGGCATCAAAGCAGCGTGTGGAGGGGGTTAATCTGAAGCTGCCGCCCGCAATTCCTTCTGAGCCAGCTTCAAGTCGGCATCGACCATGATCTTGACGAGTTCCTTGAATTTTACCTTCGGTTCCCAGCCGAGCTGGCGCTTGGCCTTGGCGGGATCGCCGATCAGGAGTTCGACCTCGGCGGGGCGCTCATAGCGCTGGTCGTGCTTCACGTACTTCTGCCAGTCCAGGTCGAGGCAGGAGAATGTTTCCTCCACGAACTCCTTCACGCTGTGGGTTTCATTCGTCGCCACCACGTAGTCATCAGGATTGTCCTGCTGGAGCATCATCCACATCATTTCCACGTAGTCCTTGGCGAAACCCCAGTCGCGCTTCGCATCCATGTTCCCGAGATAGAGGGCGTCCTGGAGGCCCAGCTTGATGCGGGTCGCTGCGCGGGTGATCTTGCGCGTGACGAAGGTTTCGCCACGACGGGGGGATTCGTGGTTGAACAGGATGCCGTTGCTGGAGTGGAGATTGTAACTTTCCCGGTAGTTTACGGTCAACCAGTAGGCATAGACCTTGGCGCAGGCGTAGGGCGAGCGGGGCCAGAAAGGGGTCTTCTCCGTCTGGGGAACTTCCTGAACCTTGCCGAACATCTCGGAGGACGATGCCTGGTAAAAGCGGACCTTCTCCACCAGACCGGTCTCACGGATGGCCTCCAGAATGCGCAGTGTGCCTTGTCCGTCGATATCTCCGGTGCTCTCCGGGATGTCGAAAGAGACCCGGACGTGGCTCTGGGCACCGAGATTGTAAATCTCATCTGGCTTCAAATCATAGAGAAGCTTCACCAAGGCCACGGAATCCGTGAGATCACCGTAGTGGAGGAAGAGCCTGGTCTGGTCAAAATGCGGGTCCGTGTAGATGTGATCAATCCGGCTCGTATTGAAGGTGGAAGCGCGACGGATGATGCCATGAACTTCATAGCCTTTGGCAAGCAGGAGTTCGGCAAGATAGGATCCGTCTTGGCCGGTGATGCCGGTGATCAGCGCTTTTTTCATGTATTGGAAATGGGAGAGAGGCGAGAATGCAGCAGGCTGGAACCTGCCGCAAAGATATTTAGACCGAGGTGTGAGTTATTGCAGAATACTCTCAATTCCTTGGGCTACTTCCTCGCGTTGCGCGGAGGACAGTTCAGGATAAATCGGGATGCTGAGCACCTCCTGAGCCAGTCGATGAGAGACCTCGCATCCGGTCCGAGAGGCTTCGGGCAAATTCGCAAAGCACACCTGCTGATCCATGGTGACAGGATAGTAGATTTCGCAACCGATCTGTTTCCCGGCCAGGTGCTGCCGCAAGGCTTCGCGCTGGCCTTCGCCGATGACCCGCAGAGTGTACTGGTTCCAGATGTGCCCATTGTGCTCGTAGGCCACGGGGAGAACGACTCGCACACCTTCGGCCTGGAGCTCGCGGGACTGGGTCTCGCTGCATCCGCAATGGGCAGGATTGGCGATCTTCACACCAGGTATCTGGCTGAGCCGCTCCGTGTAGTAGGCCGCGTTGCCACGGCGCTTCGCAGTGTAGGTGGCGTAGTGTGGGATCTTGACGCGCAGAAAAGCGGCCTGCAGCGCATCGAGCCTGAAATTTCCGCCGATGTCCGAGTGATAGTACTTCGGATTCATCCCATGATTTCTCAGGGAGCGAGCCCGGTCGGCCAGGGCATCATCCTCTGTCACCAAAAGGCCGCCGTCACCCAGGCCCCCCAGATTTTTGCTCGGGAAGAAGCTGTAGCAGCCAAATTCCGACAGGGTGCCGACACTGCGGCCCTTGTAAGTGGCGCCGATCGCCTGAGCGGCGTCTTCAACCACCTTGAGTCCGCACTCAGCCGCCAGGGCCTGGATGCTGTCCATGTCCGCGCTCTGCCCAAACAGATGTACAGGGACGATGGCCTTGGTTCGCGATGTGACCTTCTTGCGGGCATCGTTGACGTCGAGATTGAAGCAGATGGGGCAAGCGTCCACGAACACCGGGGTGGCACCAGTACGGGAGATGCAACCTGCTGTGGCGAAGAAGGTGAAGGCGGGGCAGAGCACCTCGTCGCCAGGGCCGATGTCCAGGGCCATCAAGGCAAGAAGGAGGGCATCGGTGCCTGAGGAAATGCCCAAGGCGTGTCGGCTGCCTACGAGGCCGGCGATTTCCTGCTCGAAGGCAGTGACTTCCGTGCCCATGATGAAGTGTCCGGTGCGGAACACCCGCTGAAAGGCCTCGGTGAACTGGGCTTCGAGGGGGTGGTTCTGGGCGTTGACGTCGAGCAGGGGAACGGACATTCGAGCGAAGATGAGAATGGTGCGTGCTGAGAAGGGGCAACGGGGCTCCTGAGCCCTGAGTTAGCCTTGGGCAGGATGGACGATGGAGACGAGCCTGGCAGCCACATCGTGAAAGGCCTTGCTGGCAGAGGAGGTGGCGGGGTCTGCCAAAGCGGCAGGTTTGCCCTCGTCGCCACTTTCGCGCACCAGCATCTCAAGAGGGATCTGGCCGAGCAAGGGCACGCCCAGACGTTTGGCTTCCCGTTCGCCGCCGCCCTTGCCAAAGATGTGGTAGAAGTTGCCGTCGTTCGGGCAGACGAAGTGGCTCATGTTCTCGACGAGACCCAGAATGGGCACATTGACCTTCGCGAACATGGAGGCGGCCTTGCGGGCATCGATCAAGGCGACTTCCTGCGGGGTGGTCACGAGGATCGCCCCGGTGAGAGCCACGGTCTGCACAATGGTGAGCTGAATGTCTCCGGTGCCGGGAGGGAGGTCCAAAATCAGGTAGTCCAGATTTTGCCAGGCACATTGCCGGAGGAACTGCTGCGTGTAGCGGGTGGCCATGGGGCCGCGCACGATCACCGGGGAATCATCGTCGAGCAGGAAGCCCATGCTCATCAGTTGCAGGCCGTGCTTCTCGATGGGGACGATCTGATTGTCCTCCGTAGCATAGGGGCGCTCATCCGTACCGAACATGAAGGCAATGCTGGGCCCGTAGAGATCGCAGTCGCACAACCCTACGCGGGCTCCGGTGTGGCTGAGAGCGATGGCCAGGTTGGCCGAGACGGTGGACTTGCCCACGCCACCTTTGCCGGAGGCGACGGCAATGACGTGTTTCACCCCGGGAATGCCTGCCTGCACGGCGGACTGGCTGCCGCCGGGGGCGTTGGGCGGCTCTTTGATGTCGAAGTTGAGCTTGATCTTGCCGATGCCCTGGAGGCCGTTCAGCGCGGTGGTGGCCTGCTCGTGGATCTGCCGGGGAATGTTGGCGTCCTTCGTTGCCAGGGAGATGTCCACCTCAACGTCGGCTCCCTCCACGCGGATGGATTTGACGAGACCAAAGGAAAGGATGTCCCGGGAAAATCCGGGGTACTTCACGGATGCCAGGGCGGAACGGACGAGGTCTTCGGAAATCATGTAAGGGGAGGTGTCATTCAGAGGGGACGGGGAAGAGGGATACGCTTGCTGGCACCGTTGATGCCAGCGTTCCTCTTACCCGGGGCGCTGAAGTCCGAACTCCGAAACTCTAAAACTTGCATCTTCTCAAGCACTTTTCCGCAAATGGCTGGGGAGTACTCCCATGGCTTCGCGATATTTTGCCACAGTACGGCGCGCCACTTTGATTCCGCGCTGCCCGAGATGCTTGACCAGTTGCTCGTCGGAATAGGGTTTCTGGGGCGGCTCACTTTTGATGATCTCCGCGATGGAGTTTTTGACAGCGGTGTTGCTGACGTCGTCGCCGCCCTCCGTGCGCACCCCGCTGGTGAAGAAGTACTTCAACTCAAACACGCCATGGGGGGTGGACATGTACTTGCCTGCAATGGCGCGGCTGACCGTCGTTTCATGGACGCCGACCGCCTCCGCCACGGTGGCCATGTTCAGCGGCTTGAGATTGCTGGGGCCTTTGTCAAAAAAGTCGTGCTGATGCTTGAGGATCTCGGCAGCGATCCGCTGAATGGTCTGTTGACGCTGGGCGATGCTGCGAATGAGGAACTTGGCCCCGCGGATCTTCTCCCGGATGTAGCTGCGCGCTTCGCTGCCCGTTTCCGGCTGCGCCAGGATGTCCTTGTAGGCATTGCTGATGCGCAGATGGGGCAGGTCGCTGTTGTTCATCACGGCGACGTACTCTGCGTTCTGCCGCTCCACGTGAATGTCCGGCGTCACGTAGTGATTCCGCATCACGGCAAAGCCCTGGGCGGGCCGTGGATCGAGGCTGGCGATGACTTCGACGGCGCGACTGATCTGGTCGGGTGGCGCGGCCAGCTTCTTGGAGAGAAGGGTGTAGCGCTTGTGGGCCAGATCTGCCAGGTGATGATCGACAATGCGGAAGGCCAGGCTTGCTTTGCGGCCCTGGCGCTCCAGTTGCAGCAGGAGGCACTCGCGGAGGTTTTCGGCACCCACGCCGGCTGGCTCAAAGCTCTGCACCATGGCCTTCGCCTTTTCCAGGTCATCCATGGGCAGCGCGTGCCGGAGACTTAGCTCCTCCAGAGTGGTGTGGAGGAGGCCGTCATCATCAATGTTGCCAATGATGAACTCGCACATCTCCCGCATCGCGCCGTCTGAGGCATCGCTAAGATTGAGCTGGCTGAGCAGGTGCTCTTGAAGTGTGGTCTGCGCCACGATGGAGTCCATCATGAACCGGTGCCGCTCGTCATCATCAGACGTGCGAGGGGCGGATTGAGCGCGGTTTTGAGCGTAGTACTCCCGCCATTCTTCATCCAGGCGGGAAAGGTTGGAGATGTCAGAATCCGGATCTTCAGGTGCGGTCTGCTCAATTGAAACCTCGGGTGACTCCACCTCGAGAACGGGGTTTACGGCCACCTCCAGTTGAATGATCTGTTGCAACTCCAAGGCCGGGGCCTGTAGAATTTGCAGACTCTGCTGCATCTGAGGTCCAATGACCTGCTTGAGCGCTTGATGCTGAAAAAGGCCTTGGCTGGACATTGGTGAGAGAGGGTTGCAAGCCCATCAAATCCCACTTCAAGGACTATGCAAGCAAAATACGTGCCATCACGTGGAAATTTCCATAAAACACTATTTTGGCCCCGTGTCGGTGCCCGCACAATCCAGGATGACATGGACCGTTTTGCCACCCACCTGGGCTTTGCTCACCAGCAGCTCTGCCAGGTAGATTTGCCCCCATGCAATGCGGCTTCCCAGCAGTCGGCCAGCGGGCAGATCATTGTTCACATAGATGGAAGTGGTGCCGGTGGTCGCGAGTGAGCCCTGGGCCTCGAAACTGGTGTAGCCATCCTTCACTTCCTTGGGCAGCTCGAAGTCGTGGCGTCTTTTGCAGAGGACTTTGAACCACTCGGCTTGCGACTCCTCGGGCTTCTGGATCGAGCTCACAAACTTGTCGAAACGCTGCTCGTGAGTTTGAGAGAAGAGCGGCCAGTCGAGCGACCAGGTTTCATTTGGACCAGGCAGGAGGCGCATCATGGCGCCACTGCGGCAGGTGGCTGTGACGAGCTTGAAAAGCCGAACGCGGTTGCCCGCAGGGAGGATGCGAACAATGGACGGACTGGGGTCCAGGTGCTCAGCCTGCAAATCATCGTCTAGCTTGGAGAAGAACTCTTTGACCGCATTCGCATGGGTCTGCCCATTGTCGATGCAGGCCAGCCGCTGCTCCAGGCTTGCGCCTTTCGACAGGGCTTTGACGACGTTGGCAACCCGCTCGGCTCCGGCGACGA
>JBGGMQ010000464.1:0-5283 GCA_041287975.1 Verrucomicrobium sp.
GCGAACGGTCCTCGCCGTCGCTTCAATATTCTTTGCCCGATCCGAACGCGGGTGATCCGGCACCCGGCGATAAAGCTCTGAGTACAAATGAGGCACCAACTCGCCTCGCTCTTCCCGTTGGCTTTGCCGAAGCCTGTCCGCCAGCTCTTTCTCAACATCGAAATGGTGTCTGAGCGAAGCTTGGGAACGCTGCAAAGATGGATTAGGGACAGGCATTTATCCGATTGGATTAGCGGTAGTGGCCTCGTGCTGAGTACAGCGATCAACCAGTTCCCGTATATTCATGTGCGATTCAAGCTTTGCACTCACCCCACCGCCCAAGACGATCCGAACCGTGTCCAGCAAGATGAACAGATCCAGCGTAAGCGTCATGTGCTTCATGTAGTAGAGGTCGAGCTCAAGCTTTCGCCGGGCATCTTCAACCGTCGCGCCGTAGGGATAATTCACCTGCGCCCACCCCGTCAGGCCGGGGGCCACCATGAGACGCTCGCGGAAGTAGGGGATCTCCTGCGTGAGTTTTTCTTCAAACTCCGGGCGTTCAGGCCGGGGTCCCACAAAGCTCATCTCTCCCCGAAGAATGTTGAGCAACTGCGGGATCTCATCGACCCTGAACTTGCGCAAAGTTTTCCCGCCAAGAATGGTCCGGTCATCATTTGCCCGAGCCCACTGGGGGCCGCTGGCCTCTGCGTCGACACGCATGGTCCGCAACTTTATGACTCGAAACGGCTTCCCCAGCCTGCCGCTGCGAATCTGGGTATAGAAAATGGGACCGCCAGGAGAAGCCAACTTCACCCACAACATTCCCAACCCGAGCAAGGGCAGGGCAAACACCCCGATGACCAGGGAAATGAATATATCAAAAAGGCGCTTCCATTTCCGCACATAAGCCCTGTGCGGAAGGGTGCTGGCATGGAGCAGCCACTCCAGATCCACCAAGGCTAGCGGAACAAGCCTGCAGGCGTCCTCCATGACATCCACCAATGTGACCAGCCTGCCGCCAGAAAATGACACATTGCGAAGGGTGTCACTGAGGGATGGATCCCTCAGCTGTTCTTTGGTGCACAGGACACTGTCAATGCGCAGCCGGTCCACCATCTCGGGAAGCTCCGAGATCTGGCTTGGACTGGCCGCCGACTCCTCACCCTCAGACTTCACAGCAGACGGCCGGGTATCAATAAAACCAGTGAGCTGATAGAAGGGGGTGTTGAGTTTTTTGAGCTGCTGCCAAATTGCGAAGTCATTGCTGTTGGACACCAGCATGACCACCCTTTCCCTCACCCCGAGGCTCCGGCTGATGATCAAGCCATGGTGCAGGACGAGCATCAGATACGTAAGAGGCAACGACAACAGCAGCACCCCTCTCCCCAACCGGGCATCAAAATTCAGAGACCCTAAACTGAGCATCAACACCACGGATGCAAGGTAACAGAGCGCCAGCATGAGGAACCGGTACCGATGACGAATATGGAGACGATCCGAATAGAGACCTGCCCCATAGATAAAGCATGGCAAAGCGATGCCCGCGATGATCACCGCCGACAAATAGTCGGTTAAACGGGTTGGCAAAGGGTCATTGAACCGAAGCGCGGCCCCTATCGAGACTCCAATCACAAGGATGAGACCGTCCATGAGGAAATGACTCCGGACGGTTAACCACTTGTTTTTGCCGTAGGAGCTATGCGTCATCATCGGCCCTCGATTCCATTGCGCGACGTATACGTGCACTCAACCCCACTAGCAATGTAGGAATGAAAAATTAATAGCCGCCGCACACAATGCTCCCGATTTTGAGAAAATTCTCCCTTTAGTTCTCGCTTTTAGAGCGAGGTGTACAGATGGGCGTAAGCTTTGACCATAGCCTCAAGCGAAAAGAATGCTTCCACATGGGCTCGCCCGCGCCGCCCTTTGTCCCCCAGGTCTGTTGCAGGGGCTCGGGCTGCCTCCATGATTGCCACTGCCAAGGCCGGAACCGTATCAAAATTGCCGATCCAGCCATGGGCGTCTCCCCTGCCCGAGATTTCACAGACGCCGCAAACATCATTGGCCACCAGGGGTAATCCGCAAGCCATGCCCTCAAGGACTGCGTTCGGAAAACCTTCATTTGCCGAGGAGATGACCAAGGCATCCATGGACTGATACCAGGATACTGGATCCTGCTGGAACCCCGCCCAGTGGATGCGTCCAGAAAATGGGCTTTGGCTCAGGCGAGCAAGCACCCTTTCCTTCAAGGGACCGCCATCACCCACCAAAAGCAACCCAACGTCCGAGATCGAGGTGGCCACTTGCTCGAACGCATCGATCAAATCCAGATGGCGTTTTTGCGCTCCAAATCTGGCAACCATCCCGAACCATCTCAAGCTGGGATCAAGCCCCAATTTTGCACGAATGGCGGCGCGGTCTGAGGCTGGCTTGAATCTGGCTGCATCGACTCCGTTGACAATGGTGCTGAGCCGCTTGTGTTTGAGCCCCAAACTTTTGATCTGCTTGAGCTGCTCGTGCGACACTGTAAATACCGAGGCGGCTCGCCGGTAGAGCAGCCGTCGTTGCCAAACTCGCTTGGGGGATAGCTCGTCCCCATCCCAAATGGTGTGCTCAGAATGAACGACGGCGGGCCTTCCGGCACGCGGGCAAGCCAAGGAGGCGTAGATAAGCCCTCCCAAATGGCGGGTGTGTATCACGTCAAATCCCCCACCCCTGATGAGCTTGCGCAAGGCGCCTACGGCCGCCCAGGAAAAGCCTGCCGGCTTACCTAAGACGTGGACCCTTGTCCCGACGGGCAAGCGGGCTTCGAAAGGCCCACCGCGCGTGAGGCAGCAGATATCGAAGGTGTATTGAGATGGATCCATGCGTGAAACCATCTGGGCCAGGACGTTTTCCATCCCACCTGGCTCCAAACTGTCCACCACCTGCAGGATCCGCAATGGCTCAGCCATGGCTGGACTTTTCCAAGGTTGAGATCAGATCCTCATAGAGGCCAGCCGCGTGAAACGTGGCACCATCCTGCCATCCGTCGATCTGACTTTTGACCTCAAGCCCGTGACTCCTGGCCATTTCGTTGAGACGGCCCGTGGTCAGGTCACTCCGCCAGCCGCCATGGGCACCGCCGGCCGAGCCGTGGTGCAGGACTGCTCTTCCTCCGGGCTTGAGCACGCGGGCGATCTCCTTTAGATAAGCTCCGACATCGGCAGAATTGATGTGCACAAAAACGTCAAATGACCAGACAAGATCTACAGTGCCGTCTGTCACTCCAGGCAGGGAATTGCCATCGGTGAGGCCGATCTTAAACTTCGGATCGCTGCCAAATTTCCCGGTGCAGACCTCCACACAAGTGGCAGAAATGTCCAACCCCTGATAGGAAGAACACTTCTTGAGAAGCTCTCCAGTCCAGCGTCCCGCGCCAGGACCAATCTCCACGACTACAGCTCCAGAAGGCACTGCCGGGTGGAGAATATTCTCCATGAGACTGGCCTTCCACTCCTCACTGGGCGTCCATTCGTCACCTCCACCATCCCAGTTCCAGCTCTCCCAGATGACACGGTTCATCGCACGGCTGTTCATGCCGGGAATGCCTCGCTTTTCCCGCAGGCTTTGCATGCCCCCGAAGGCACGGTTGGCAACGGCACTGGCAGCTCCGTAAACTCCCAGGAGAAAGGTCCAGGTCAGACCGTTCTCACGGACGGCCAGGCCGGCCAGGCTGAGCTTCTGCCCCAAGTTCATCCGTCGGCGGTTTTGTACAAGGTCTTTCATGAAGGAGTCGTGTAGTCGACAGGTCGTTGGTCCAATGGTGAAGATGGTGCAACCGCGCCAGATGCAGTAAGTTTCGGGCTGCCCCGCAAGAATCCCGCCAGGCCGAGTGCCAGGAAACGGAAACGAAATCCACGAGGGTATCCGGCCTGGACTGCGTGGCGCACCCAGAAACGGCGGATGACGGAACGGCAGCACTGCCGCATTGCTTCAAGGCGGTCTCCAGCGGCCAGATGCATGCGGGCCGACTGGTAGAGGCAGATGGCCTCAGCCTCCCGCCGCAATGCAGAAGTCAGCCCCACGGCCGGGTTTGCTCCGGCCTTTTCAAGCACCTGAAAGATGGACTGAGTCTGGCGCACGGCATGACGGGACATGTTGGTGCCGTGATCCCGTTTGCGATGGAGCGCAGACTTTAGCATCGCCACTGGGCCCGCGGTGGCGGCCCGGATCCACATGTCGCGATCCTCAGAGGCCTTCAAAGCGGGATCAAACCCACCCAAAGCCAGCAGGACACTGCGACGAGCCAGCACGATGGGGGCAAAACGGTTCCTTAAAACAAAGTCGTGGGCAGAGAAGATTTGCACCTCGCCAGAGCTTTGAGCGGGCCGCAACGAAATCCAGCGCCCCTCGCCGTCAATCATCCGTCCTAGCGAGGCCACCACAACGGGGGGAGTGCTTTGAGATTGATGGACGCGTACGAGTTCCTTCACCGCATGGGGCTCAAGTTCATCATCCGCATCCAGAAACACCACCCAGTCGTGCCGGGCGAGCTCCATGCCTGTGTTTCTTGCCGCAGA
Organism: Verrucomicrobium sp.; assembly: GCA_041287975.1. Classification (GTDB taxonomy): domain Bacteria; phylum Verrucomicrobiota; class Verrucomicrobiia; order Verrucomicrobiales; family Verrucomicrobiaceae; genus Verrucomicrobium. The sequence goes on from JBGGMQ010000464.1 coordinate 4,542, forward strand.
CAAGCCCCCGTTGACCTTGCGATAATACCGCACTTGGTTTCCAAATCCCGCCACCACTCCCGGGGTGCCATCGGTGGAGCCATCGTCCACCACCAGCACCTCCACCTCACCCGTGTAAGTCTGGGCAAGTGCAGAGTGGAGCGCCTGAGCGACGAACTTCTCATAGTTGTACACCGGGACCACGATCGTCACCCCGGGCAGCGGGGTACGGTCAGTGGTCGGAAAGGGTGTCATCATCTATGTCCAGATTCTACAATGGTGCATATGCCAGAGAGATCACGCATCTGCAACTAGATGGAGATTCACCTGCCGGACAAAGGGAAGTTTGACGAAAGAGTTCTGTACCGCTTTTGTGATGATTGTGCGCACCCTTCACCACAAATGAAAAGGCGCTTTCGCCTCATGGAGCCACTCTTTTCTGTCATCATCCCCGTCCTGAATGCCGAAGGCAAGCTGGAGAAGACACTTGACTCCATTGCCGGACAGGAGTTTCCAAACCTGGAGGTCCTGGTCATGGATGGCGGTGCCGATGCGGGAACGGAGGCCACCGTCAACCGCACACGCCTGCCCAATCGCGGCAGCCTTCGCTATGTGGGAGAGGCCGACAAAGGGGTGTACGACGCCATGAACAAGGCGCTGGATCTGGCCCGGGGCCGATATGTTTATTTTGCCGGTGCCGGAGACAGTCTCCGCCCTGGCGCTCTGGCATCCGTTCAGAAAAAACTGCCCCCAGACTGCACCA
>JBGGMQ010000465.1:0-3156 GCA_041287975.1 Verrucomicrobium sp.
CGGAGTCGCTGCACCGGGAGGCATCAGCGTCATGGGCGGTGCCCCTGTGGTCGGCTGGTAGGAGGCGAGCCGGTAGTTGGGCGATGCTGGTGTCGCATACGCCGAGGGATTGGAGATGCCCGTCCCAGGCCGGTAGCCGTAGCTAGGCAGCGGCGCTGGCTTGTCAGCGCACTGGACGAGAAAGACGGAAGCGAGGATGGCCAGATTCACCTTCAGAAGGGTATTCATGTGGGACAGTTGCTGACGATGGCCGGAGCCGGACCAATACACAATCGGGATTTCCATTGCTCTTTTTTACGGGACGCGCACACTTCATGCCATGGCACTGATCATCAACGGCGAGACCATTGACGACGAGATTATTGAAGAGGAGTTCCGGCACATCAAGGGGCACTACGAGCGCGCCCTGCAGGTTTCGTGTTGCGAGCGCGATCCCGAGTTTCGGGGCATCGCCAAGGACAATCTTGCCTCCCGGGCCCTGCTCCAGCAGGAGTCGGTCCGCCGCTTTCCTGAGGTGCCACCCACGGACATTGACGCCCGCCTTGCCAAGCTGGTAGAGCAGGCCGGTGGTGAAGACCAGTTCTACGCGAGCATCGGCATGCCTTTTAAGGATGAGAGCCTGCTGCAAAGCAACTTGGCCAACGGCGTCCGTATGGACAAGATGCTCATCCAGGTCTACGCCCCTGAGCCGGAGCCCGCGGAGGAGGAGATCAAGGCCTTCTATGAGGCGAATGTGAAACTCTTCCTCACGGAGGAGCAAATCCGCGTCTCCCACATCACCCTGAGCCTCAGCGGCGCGAAAAGCCGTGCGGACGTGTACCAGCTCATGCGCGAGTTGCGCGAGCAGGCCCTGGGCGGTGGGGACTTTGATGCCCTGGGTGCCGAGCACAATTCCAACAAGGACCTGTCTCCGGACTTGGGCTGGTTCAAAAAAGGCGAGTTCATGGAAGAGTTTGAAGCCATCGCCTTTTCCATGCGTGATGGCGAGATCAGTCCGGTCTTCACCACGCAACTGGGTTTCCACATCTGCCGCCTGACCGAGCGCAAGCCCGCCGTGCCCAAGCCGCTGGAAGAGGTGAAGGACGAAGTCCGCGCCCGCATCCTGGAAGCCTACCGGGACGGCAAGTTTAACGAGTTTATCGAGGACCTCAAAACCTCCGCCAAGATCGAAGACACCGAGCCCGAAGAGGCCTGCGGCTGCGGCACAGGGCATTGCTAGACCGGCTGCGCCGGAGACGCCAGACGAGAAGACTCCAGACACCAGACCTGATGCATCCAGCCGTGCATTGACGCACAACTGTATTCGCCAGCGCAACGCCTCAACAGGCGCGAAGCGCCCCCTCAACCAGCGAAGCGTCTCAACCAGCAGCCCCCCGGGGGCGCGTCTCAACAGGCGAAGCCCCTCAACTAGCAGCCCCACCGGGGGCGCGTCTCAACGGCGTAGCCCCTCAACCGCGAAGCCGCGCCGCGTCGAAAACTTCACTCGCCTTGCGCCCGTTCTTGCTATCGTGACGCACCCATGAGTTCTACCTCCCCCCTGCACTATGACGTACTCATCCTAGGCGGCGGTTTTGCCGGGGTGTATTGCGCTCAAAGATTGGTGAAAAAGCTCGCCGGTACGGGCAAAAAAGTCGGACTCATCGCCCGGGAGAATCACATGGTCTTCCAGCCCATGCTTCCTGAAGTGGTGGGCGGCTCTCTGGCTCCCCGACACGTCGTCAACCCCATCCGCCTCATCTGTAAAGGGGCGGACGTCTTTCGCGGCATCGTCAAATCCGTGAACATGGCCGGGAAAAGAGTCCTGCTCGATGGCGGACTCACCGCCGGCACGGTCGAGTTTTCCTTCGACCATATCGTTTTAGCGTTGGGCGCAGAGGTCGATCTCTCCCGCATCCCCGGGATGAGTGAGCACGCCTACCTCGTGCGGAATTGCGGTGATGCCATGAAGCTGCGGGCCACCATCATCAGCCGGATGGAGGAAGCCAACCTCATCACCGATGAACTGACGCGGCGTCATTTGCTGAGCTTCATCGTCGTGGGCGGCGGGTACTCAGGGGTCGAAACGGCCGGCCAGATGATCGACCTTTTGCACTCCATGTGCTCGTTTTATGAGCAGGTGCATCCCACGGACTACAGCGTCACCCTCATCCATAGCGGGGACAAGGTCCTGCCCATGCTCTCCGCAAAGCTCGCTGACTACACGGGTGAGCAACTCCAGAAAATGGGCGTGAAGATCATCTTTAAGGCCCGTGTCAAAGCCGCCACTGCCCGCTCCGTGATCTTGGACGACGGCCGGAAGATCGATGCCCACACCGTGGTCTGTACCGTGGGCAACGCACCGCATCCGCAGATTCTCGCCTTGGGCGAGTCGGGGGCCCTGCCCTTGGAAAAGGGGCATGTCGTGGTCGAAGGTTCAGGTCTCGTCAAGGGCTCCACCTATGCGTGGTCGGCCGGGGATTGTGCTTCATTTCCAAAGGTCGGTGGGGGACGTTGCCCTGAGACCGCCCAGTTTGCCTACCGCCAGGGCATCCTGGTGGGGGACAACATCTGCGCCAGTCTGCAAAGCCAGCCACTCAAGGCTTTCAACTTCACCGGGCTGGGTGAGCTCGCCTCCATCGGCCACCATAAGGCCGTTGCTGAAATCTTTGGCTGGCACTTCTCCGGCATCATTGCCTGGTTCATGTGGCGCACGATCTACCTCATGAAGCTGCCCGGTCTGGACCGGAAACTCCGCGTCATGGTGGAGTGGGCGTTTGATCTCTTCTTCCCCCGCGACATCAATCTCCTCACACCTCAGTACTCCTCGCCGCTTGAGGAGATGCACCTGGAGGCTGGCGACCCGCTCTTCCATCAGGGTGAGCCTGCCTTCTCCTTCTATGCCGTGAAAAACGGTCGCGTGGACATCACGGATGAGACTGGCGAGGTCGTGAAATCCGCCGTCGCCGGGGATCACTTTGGCGAGCGAGCCCTCCTGGAAGATCACATCTGGCGCTACACTGCCACCGCCAAGGAGCCCAGCACCCTGGTCGCCATTGATGAGCGCACCTTCCAGAAGCTGGTCAGCTCTATTGGTTCCTTGAGCAAGCTCTTCCGCCGCACGGCAGAGACCTACGACAGCGCCGAGGAAATCGAGCATGTCCTCGCCAAACTGCCCCA
>JBGGMQ010000466.1:0-3268 GCA_041287975.1 Verrucomicrobium sp.
ACGGGAACGGTATGAAACGTCCGTTGCCGCAGGAGCGCCCAGCCTGTGGAGCACGTAGTTGCGCCCCTGGGTCGGCACCTGGAAGTCAAAGGTGCTGCGCTCCGAGTCTGGAATGGATGGCGCAGGCGTCCAGTCTCCCTGGCTCTGGGTGAACTGAGGACCAAACGACGGAATGAGGCTGTTGATGATGCCGCGGAACCTGCCCCAACCACGCTCCTTGAGGCTCAGCGTCATGGGTCCTTTGAACTTGGTGTACTCATGGCTCTCGGGCACATACAGGGCCTGCTGAGTTTGCAGGATGGCCGTCACATCGGTGAGCGTTGGAGGTGCCACTGTGATGCCCCCCATCCAGCCCATCTTCTCCCCGGCCTCCGGGCTGGGAATCTCGTAAACAAAGCGCACCGGGAAGGACTTTGTGCGGGCCGCAGAGTTCGAGGGCAAACGCACCAGCAGGTCGTCGGAGCCTTCCCGCTTCATCGGGCGCTGCGTTTCCGTGGCCACGAACACATCACTCACCAGCTTGGCCCCTTTGGGCAGTTGCACCGTGAGGAACTGCCGGGCGTTGTTCTTCACCCAGTAGATCACTTCGGTGGTCTGGGCCCGGTCCGTTGCCACGGCCGTGGTTAGCACGGCATGGGTCACCACTGCCTGCGGCACTTCGATGTACGCGTTGCGCGCCACCTCCAGCTTCAGGCTGAGCGGCTGGGATTTGTATTTGAAGGCCAGGAACACGCCCGCTTGCTGAAGCTGGCCGTCCAGCTCCTTGGGATCAATCTCCTCCAGGTTCTCGGCGAGGGGGTCACGAATCTCCAGACTGTCATCCTTCACCACGGCCACCTGACCTGCTTCCTGGAAAACTCCCGGCACATGCACCTGAAGCAATTCCACGTTGGAAGTCTGCCCTCCGGCGGTGGGTTGCTCCAGGGTGACCGCGATGTTGAAGTTGCCCATGCGTTCGTTTCTCAGCACCACTTCCCACAGACTGTAAGCATCCGCATTGGGCAGCGCCGGGGCCTCACCGGGCGGCTTGTAGTCTTTGTTGATCTCCTTCACCATGGGATCCACCAGACGCACATCGCTGGCGGCCGCCTTGGGCACGGCGAGCACGAACTTGTCGATGGCTGCATACCCCACGTCAAAGGCCAGTGTCCATTTGTGAATCGTGGACTGTTCTTTGATCTCCGCCAGCGTCAGCACCTGCACATTCACCTGCGGTGGACGGGGCTTGAATCCGAGTGTCGCCGTCGCCTTGGCTTCGCCGCGATGCCGGTAGGCCAGCGTCAGTTCTGTGTTGTCCACACTTCCCTGCTGCAACGCATTGCGGCTCAGATCCGACATGCCACCGAAGTTCAAGGAACTCACATCATCCAGCCGCAGGTCGCCATTCTGCCGGGTGGTGCCTTCCAGGCTGGTGTGCACCGCCACGCCGATCTTTGCTTCATAGCGGCTGGTCGCTGTCGTCACAAGGAAGGTGGGCACAGCAAAGTCTTCGGTGGGGTTCGCCCGGAGCTTCTGCGCCTTCAGCGTGAAGCGGGTCTCTCCCAACGTCTGTTTATCAAAACGCAGCACCAGTTGGTCCTTTTCCACCTCAGCGCCATTGGCCGTCACCTTGGCTTTTTCCACACTCCACTTTTCTGGAGGTGCTCCCACCACTTCCCAACCGGTCCAGCCGTCAGGCAACGCGACACGTGCTTCAAAAATTCCCACGCGCCTGATGTTGTAAACAAACTCCGTGATCAGCCGGCTCCGGTCCCGCTCAATGGTCAGGCGTGAAAGGCTTTCGACATCGACTTGGGCCAGGGCAGGCACAATGGCCACCTGAAGCTTTGAGCCTGGCTTCAGATAGCGGTAGGAAGCCACGGGCACCAATGCCTCATTGCCACCCGCCACTGCCGTTTGCTGGATCAAGCCTTCTCCCGGCTTCGGACTCACATCCAGTTGAGGCTCCGCCCGCACAGCTACTTCGCCGCGATCTTGGGAGGCTCCTTCGACCAACACGTCGGGTACTGGCGCGTCCGCAGGCAGTTTGGGCAATGCCGCTTCCAGGGCCACTGTGCCCGTCCATACGTCCTTCACGGGAGCATTGGTCAGTACCGTCAGGATCTGCCGGTCGCCTTTGGCTTCCAGCTTCCATTCTTTGATGTCCGTGCCCGTGACATTCAGCACTTCCTGCCCTGAGGGCACACTGATCTTCACTTCGGTGACCGGAGCGCGCAGGATGCGCAGATCAACCGCCGCCTTGGTGGCGATGGAACCCGCCCGCACTTCACTGGTGACCTTGGTGGAGGCCAGGATGAGAGGCGCCAGCGCGGTGGCGGCCTCTGTCTTGGTCCAGGCCACACCGAAATTCGAACTGCTGCCAAAGAAGAATGACAGCTCAGTATTCTCACCCGCAGGCCGTGAAGTGAAAGCCGCTGCTGGCGTGACGACAAACTCCCACCCCTTCCCTGGCACGACAGCCGTGAATCGCGATACTGCGGCAGCAGGAAGTCCCAAAGGAACCGTGAACTTGCCCCCGGCCTTGGTCACCGGTGCGTAGAGCTTGAGCTTGATTTCATAGACCCCTTTGTCAGGCACAATCACGTCATAGCCGTCGGGCCGGCTCGCCAGGCTCGCCTTTCCCGCGTCAGCCTCGCCCACTGCGGAGAGCTTCACATTCCGCGCCAGCGGAATCGCCAGCCAGCCCTTCTTGAAGGATTCCACCGTGATTTTCGCGTCCACTGTCAGCATGTCCCCCTCCACCTTGCCAGTGTACTCCGCACGGGAGACAATCCCATCCTGGGGTGGCTTCACTTCCTCCTCGGCGCGCTTCAGGTTGAGCTCATTCCAGAGTTCGAGGAATTCCTTGTAGGGAAGGAAGACTCCTTTGCCGCCATCCGTGAAAACTTTCTGCAACTCCGTGTAGGGCACATAGACCGTGCGCTCACGCTCCCGCACTGGCACACCTTCCGGAGGTGCCGCAGGGGTGGGAGCCACCACAACCGGAGGTTTCGGGATCACCGGCGGCGTTGGAACTGGCACAGGTGGCGGCTGAACCACAGGCACCACGGGAGCGGGAGCCGGAGCTGGAGGCACTGGCTCCTGTGCCGGGAGGCACATCAGACTCGTTTGGAAAACACCTGCCAGGACAAGGAGGGAGGAACGCAGATTCATGACGGAGGAAGCGAGGAAACCGGGGGTAAGATGCCGTGCGAAGCTAATTTCTGGCGAGAGCCTACAAAAATCCCTGATGTATGACAAGGCTGTTGGAGTGCCCCCCAGCGCTGCC
>JBGGMQ010000467.1:0-3708 GCA_041287975.1 Verrucomicrobium sp.
AGGTGAGGGCACTCATTTCACCGCCTCGCTGCTGAGCTGCCCCTTGTTGAGATGGACGGTCCGCGACGCGCGCGCCGAGGCGTGCGGGTCGTGCGTGACCATGACGATGGTTTTGCCGTGGTCCTTGTTCAGCGTCTGCAGGAGGCTGAGGATCTCATCCCCGGACTTGCGGTCCAGGTCACCCGTAGGCTCATCGCAGAGCAGCAGGGTGGGGTCCGTCACGATGGCGCGGGCAATGCCCACGCGCTGCTGCTCACCCCCCGACATCTGGCGGGGGAAGTGGCGGGTGCGGTGGGACAGGCCCACCGCATTCAGGGCCAGCTCCACATGCTTCTTCCGCTCGGCCTTGGAGAGGTGGGTCAGCAGCAAGGGCAGCTCCACATTCTTTTCGGCATTGAGCACAGGCAGCAGGTTGTAGAACTGGAATACGAAGCCCACGTGTCGGGCGCGCCAGGCGGCGAGCTGGCGGTCAGACAGCGTATCGATCTGATCCCCGCCGATGGAGACGGAGCCCTTCGTGGCCCGGTCCAGGCCGCCGATCAGGTTGAGCAGGGTTGATTTCCCTGAACCTGAGGGTCCCATGAGGGCCAGAAACTCGCCGTCCTTCACGTCCAGGTTCAGCTGGGAAAGCACGGGCACTTCCTCCGATCCACGGCGGAAGATCTTGGTGACGTCCGCCACGCGGACCAGTGTCTTGTCGGTACTGCTCATGGTTTTGCTGTTTCTTTGATCCGGGTTCCTTCGCTCAGCGGGCCGCTGGCTTTGATGACAATCTTTTCCCCGGGGCTCAATCCGGCGGAGAGGGTGGAGCTGTCGTCGCGAGTGGAACTGACCGCGACAGCGCGGCGCTCCACACGACTTCCATTGACCACCCAGACAATTGATTTGCCGCCGTCGTCTCCCAGGGCGGATTTGGGGATGGTGATCAGCGCCTTCGCGGGCGCGCTGCCTGGCTCAGTTTTTCCGGCCGGCTCGGGTGCTGCCTGGAAGGCCACCTTCACGCCCATTTCTGGCAGGATGCGGGGATCCAGCTTTTCAAAGCCGATCCGCACCTTCACCGTCGCCTTTTGACGATCAGCCGTAGGGATGATGGCCGTGACCTTGGCCGGTATGCGCCAGTCGGAGTAGGCATCCAGTGTGGCCTCCACCGGCTGTCCCGGCACCACCCGGTTGATGTAGCTCTCGCTCACATCCACCTCGATCTCGAGGGAGGACATGTCCACCAGGGTGCAGATGCCCGTACGGGTGAAGCCGCCAGATGACATGGGGGAGATGACCTCACCCGGTTGGGCATTCTTCGTGGTGACCACGCCTGCAAAGGGAGCCCGGATGACGGTGTCATCCAGCTGTTGTTTCCAAGTCGCCACCTCGCGCTCGGCCACGGTGAGGTCGGCATTCTGGCGGTTGAGCTTGGCGGCCTGGATCTTCGCCTCGGACTGGGCGCGGTTGAGGTCCGACTGGCTGGCCGCTTTTGTAGAGGCGAGCTCAGTGAAGCGTTTCACCTCCTGCTCGGCAAAGGTCACGGCAGGTCGGGTTTCCTCGATCCCGCGGCGGGCGGACTCCAGCTGCGCTTCGGCAAGGCGGAGGCTGGCCTCCACATTCGAGGCGTCCAGACGAGCGAGAATCTGACCCTCTTCAACCTTCAAACCCTCCTCGACTTTGAGTTCGGTGACCTTGCCCGTCACCTTGGAGGAAACGGTCGCTTCCAACCGGGCGGTGACATAGCCAGAGGCATTCAGCATGGTGGTGCGGGCGGCTCCGGCCCCGTTGGCATTGCTGGAGGTTGTCGGGGCTGCCACGGTGAAGATCTCCACCTCCACAGCCTTGGGCCCTTGGGTCCACCAGAATGTGGCCAGCGCCAGCACCACGGCACCCAGAATGGCAGGCACGATCCACGCCGGGCGGGAAGAGGTGCGGGGTCCGGCGCTGCGGTCAATGCGCAGGCCGTCGAGACTCGCTTTTGAAGAACTCATGTGGGGTCAGGAAAGGGAGGGAAACGGGGTAGTTGAAAACGAAAGGAGGGCGTGTCTGGCGGTCTGCATCATGCGTTCATTGATGCGGTGTCCTTTTGCGGTGGCAGGCGGTCATGGTGGAATTGCTGCCAGTGTTGATCCCAGCCGCATCCGTCCCTGGCGATTTGGGCGATCAATTCTTCGACGAACTCCACCTCGGCCTCAATCATTTTTAGGTGATAGGTTGTTTCCACCGTGAACAGTGCGGGCAGGTGGTGCCCCGCCGCCACCGTCAGCGTGGCCCGGGTCTTCTCCGCCTCATGCATCAGCGCCTCAGCCCTGTGCTGAAGGAGTCGGGTCACCTCATCAGGGGGCAGTGCTCCGAGCAAGGACAAGGCTGCCTCAAACTGAGGGTACTCTTTCACCGGCGTCTTCAGCAACTGACGCATCCACTCGCGGAATTCCCTCTGGCCGGCCTCGGTGAGTTCATAGATCGTTCTCTCCGGGCGACGTCCCTCCCGTACGGTCTCACGGGCAGAGATCATCCCATCCCGCACGAGGATGTCGATGACCGTGTAGAGGGAGCCATACCGAACTTTGATGCTGTCCTCCTTGTGTCGCTCCTTCAGGGTCGCTGCCATCTCATAGGGGTGCATCGGACGCTCAAAAAGCAGCACCATCACCGCCAGGGCCAGGGGATTGGATCGCTTGGGTCTGGTAACGAATGGTGGCATATCCGTGAACGGATATACGTTGAAGGAGAGAGGTGCGCAAGTCAACATTTTCGCTTTGCCTTGGCCATCGGTAGCTGCGGCTTCGGTCGTGTTCGCGAACATTCTGACGAACGGTCAGGGCGCGTGCCGAACGGTAGGGTGCCGCTCGTGGAGGCAGGTGACCGTTGGTCAGAATCCGCACGACACACGGGCACATTCGTGACAGCGTCCTGGCACCACCTTATGGCCGAATCCCTCCCGATCACCAGCGCCGCCGTACACCAGAAGGCTGAGTCCCAGCCGCCTGAGAGGCAGCGTGCACAGGAGCGTCGATCATTCTGGTGGGGCCATCGGGCCTACTGGTGGTGTCAGCTCGTTGTGTGGACTGGGAACATGGGTGTCAGCATCTGGGGGGGTATGCTTGCTCCTGCGAAGCACGTTGATGGGGCACTTCATCCAGTCCTGCTGGCATTCTTTTTCAGTACCCTCACTACAGTCCTCACCCACGTCTACCGTTGGGTTATTCTCAGCGGACACTGGAAGGAATGCGGCTTCCCGCGGCTTATCCCGAGGGTTGTCGTTGCCTGCCTTGGCTGTGGTATGATTCTCGCGGGCCTGAGCTGGAAGGTGGATCATCGTTCTTGGGAGGCGGAGAACATGGGCTGGGGGATGGCGGCGCTGTTGACGGTATGGCTCTCCGTGCATTTTCTTGCATGGTCAGCCGCTTACTTCAGCTGGCATTACTACGGGCAGCTCCAGGAAGCCCGGTTGCAAAAACTGAGGCTCGACATGTCGGTAAAGGAGGCGGCTCTGGCCTCATTACGCTCCCAGGTGAATCCCCACTTCCTCTTCAACGGGCTCAATACCCTGCGCAGTCTTATTGACACGGATCCTGCCCGGGCACGGATGATGGTGACGCATCTCGCCAAGATCTTCCGCGCCTCACTCGCCAGTGGCAGCACCCAGTTGGTGCCTGTGCAGCAGGAACTGGAAACGGTGGATGCCTATCTCCTCATTGAGAAGATGCGGTTCGAGGAAAAGCT
>JBGGMQ010000468.1:0-6244 GCA_041287975.1 Verrucomicrobium sp.
GGACACTCGAAGAGGAGCCAAAAATGAACGAGGAACAGCTATAGCCGGAAGCTTCATGCGCCGATGCTAGGACAACTGATCTTCGCTCGCAAGGGAGGAAATGCTCCACTTGGTCAGAGTGGCGAACGGAGACGTGAGAACCTGTTTGGATAAAAACGCTGGGGGTGTTGCGAGGCATTTTGAGTCTGGACAAGGCGCGAAGAGGGCGTGAATCGTGATTCACAACCGATGAGCAACGCCGTCCAGGCTCAAAAGGACCGCAACCCGGAGGGGCAGATTCCAGTCCCGGCGAAGCCGCTCTTATCTTAATTCCTTAATCTGTCCTGCCACACCCAGATGTTTTTATCCAAACAGGTTCTGAGGGCCTATCCTGCGTCGACACCCCCATCGTGCCATTTTACGTCGAGCATGGCTTTGCCCCATACGCGAGTTTGCCCGCTGATCATCACCACGAACAACGCCAACACGAGGGCAAGCCAGTGGAGGCCATTTCCTCTGATCCCATTCCCTCTGTTCATTCTCCGGTGCTGGGCGCTTCCCATCGTTCGTAAGTCAGACAATACACGTCGTTGATAGCTTTTACATAAAATACATAACTCATAGAAACCCCATCGCAATTGGATGTGTAATCAACCGACCAGTAATCGCCTTTCTGCTTTACTGCAGGTTCAATACGAAATTCGCTGCAATTGAACTGAGTTTGACAAAAATCTTTGAACGGCATTTTAGAGAATCGCTCAATGGTCGCCACTGCTCCAGGACTCCAGCAAGAGTGGGCTGCCTCAAAATCTCCAGCCTGAACCAAGGATACGAAGTCTCTTGCCACATCGTCAGGAAGCTTTTTTTGGGCATCTTTCTTCGGACCACAACTCGTCGCCAAGAACATTAGTAATGTTGCCCCTAATGGCCTCAAGAATTTTGTAATTCTCATTTTCATCCAATCATCCAATCATTCAATCATTCAATCATTCAGTCTGGGTTGCGTGGCCTGTCTCCTCGCCTGCACGGTCACCTCCAGCCACTCGAGCCCTGAAGAATTGTCCGCCGACGGCCTACCCGAAAAGCATTCCCCTTGGCGGAAGAACGGCAGGCAATGGTCAACGGGAGCAGGCCCCCAAGGATCTGTGCCTGTCCGAGTGATCGTGTCCACGCCGTTGATTTTAATGGCGCTGCTGGCGCTTGCCAAACCGAAAACAAAGACATCCGGGAGTTCTTCAAGGCGACGTACTCCGCCTTAAGCTGACCATTCTCGTCGATCAGGCACCCCGTTGACTCCACTCAGCGGACTCAGGCGGCGTTTTCCTCGAACTGCGCATCAAACTGCGCGATCTCCTTCTCAAACCGCTTCGGGTCTGGACGCTTCAATCAAGGTGCGCGACCGCAGGGCAGTCCCTGGCGGCACTCCCACAAAAAAGCCGCACCCGGTGAGGGTGCGGCTTCGTGTGATGCATGTGCGTGGAGCGGTTGCGCGTCTCCCCGGTCGCGCTCGCGCTGGCGATCGATCAGGGCACAATGGCAGGCAGGTCGACCTGCAGGTTGTTCAAGAAGAAGCTGCCGCTGATGGGTTCAGTGGTGCCGTTGATGACGTTCACCTTGTTCGCGGTCTCGTTGCTGATGCTGTTGCTGGAAGCGGCCTCCAGGCCGCCGTTCACGCTGAGTCCGCCACCCACGCCATTGGGAGCGATGCGCTCCACGAGGATGCCGGTCTGGGAGAGGCCGCTGATGACGTTGTTGTTAAAGCCTGAAACCGAGAGGAAGCTGGTGCCGCCGGAGCGGAAGTGCATGCCCACGGTGTCCACAGTGGCGGCTGCGGTGATCGTGTTGTTGCTGACCGTCGCATTGAGCTGGCTGCCGCCAGTCGCCGAGACCCAGATGGCTTCGTTGAAGTCACCGCTCAGCACGTTGCCGATGATGTCCACGTCCCCGATGAACGACTCATCGGCCGGGGCGGTGCCTCGGTGGTCCACGGAAATACCTGCCACTGAGAAGTCGCCGGAGAGGGTGTTGTTCAGGATATCAGAGCTGAGCTTGGCGGCCGTGCCTGAGGCCACGTTGCGGCGCAGGGAGATGCCCGTGCCGAAGTTGCCGGTCAGCGCATTGCCGATGACATCCACGTCCACGATGCCGTTGCGGGCCTCGACGTTAACCCCGTACCCCGTGAACGTGCCGCTCAACAGGTTGCCCTGCACCTGGCCGTACACGTTGCCAGTACCCGTGCCGTTCTGGAAGTAGTAGATGCCCGCGTCTGAGAACGTGCCGGAGAAGGTGTTGTTCAACACATCCACATCCACCGTGGAGGACCCGCTCCTGCGGGCTTCGACGCCGGAGGTGAAGGTGCCTGAGAAGGTGTTGCCTGCCACCGTCGCTTCAATGGTGGTCGTGCCGTTTGTCGCGAACTCGACCCCAGAGACAAAGGAACCGGAGAAGCTGTTGTTCAGGATCTCCAGCTCCAAGTGCGAGTTCGTCCCGGCCGTTGTGCCCCACACGCCGATGTCGTTGAAGGTGCCGCTGAACTGGTTGCCAATGGCCTTGCCCACCATGCTGGAACCGTTCCCGCTGGTGAAGGTGATCCCGGTGTCGGCGAGCTCGCCGCTGAAGACGTTCCCCTGTGCGGTGATGTTGAGAACTGACCCTGCCGTCGCGCTGGAAGAGCGGAAGGACATACCGACCTGATCGAACTCGCCCGTCAGGTGGTTGTTCGCCACCACGGCAGTGCTTTCACTTCCCGAGGCATGATCAACAAGAATGCCGTAGAGCCGGTAGAAGCCGCTCAGGTTGTTGTCCACCACCGTGCCGTCGATCACGCCCGTTCCGGCAGTGATGAGAGCGATGCCCTGGTCGAAGCCTCCAAGCACGTCATTCCCCTGAACGAGGGCATTCACCGTGGAGCTGCCCTGGCTGAGCACATCGATGCCATTATACGTCGAGCCGGTACCCACACCGGTCACCTGGTTGCGCAGAACATTGACCGTGGAGGTGCCGCCGTCATTGGTGGTGGACCGGATGCCGCTGCCGCCGGAGGTGAGGTTGTCCGTCACGAGGAGTTCCCGGACGTTCAGCGCATCGATGGCTGAGAGGACGAGTAACGGTTTCCGCACGTCATACCCGGTCACCTGCAGGAAGCCGATGCTGTCGGCGGTGAGGTTCCCGATCAAGATCGGGCGGGGTGTGCCGCCGCCGAAGTGGGTGTCCCCCAGCGTCACGAGGGGCGTGAAGGAGCTGATGAACCGGGTGCTGCCCGTGGCCACCACGGCACCGATGTAGTCCGTGCCGGTGCCGCCCTGGGTGTACACCTTCCAGATGCTGCCGTCGGTGCTGAGGTTGGAGTTGGTCCCCGCTATGGCCGCACCTTCCACGATGTTGTCGTAGGGATGCTCCGCCGTGCCGTCTGCGCCGAGCTGGCCGGACGTGCCTTCCTGGATGCCATTGCCCACCGCACCGCCGTTGTTCACGAAGATGATGTCATCCGCGAGCACGACGCGCTGGGCGGTCTGGGAAACAACTCGCGTGACGCGCTTCACGCTGGTGCTGCTGGTGCGGGAGACGACCCGCTCGGATTCCTTGAAGCTGTTCGCGATTTTCACCGCGGCGTTCTGGCGGCCCACCGGCTCAGCCATGCGCTCCAGCAGGTGGCGGCGGCGCGGGGTGAAGGCATCACCGACGCGATCCCAGAAGCCTTTGCCATCGCCCAGATCGCCCATTTCGAAGGGGATCTGAAGCTGCACGCCCGCGGTCCAGTCGCTGCCGGTGAGGCGCTCGTCCTCATACCAGGTCCCGCTCAGGATGAGAGCCGGTACCGGGCGCACCTCGAGGCCCGCCTTCCAGCCCTCCACATTGCCCGTGCCGCCCTGCTGGGGGCCGAAGGGCTGGTTGTCGAAGCTGTAGTAGCCGCCGATGAGCATCACGTCCAGATACTTGTCCAGCCCGGGGACCAGCACCGCGACCTCCGCGTCCCAGCCTTCCATGCCTTCCTCAAAACGCTGGAGCAGGCGCTCGATGGTGGTGGTGGTGGTGGTGGTCCGCGTCGTGCGCGTGCTGTAGTTGGTGAACAGGCCGTCCTGGGCCACCGTGTTGCCCGTGGCGAAGGGATCGCCCAGGGGCGTGACGGATTGCGAGCCGCTCACCCCGCTGCTCGAGCGGGAGGTGCGGAAGGTCTCGCGGGAGCGCTGCTCCTCGGCAAGCTGGCGGTCGGAAAGGGGGATGTAGTAATTCCCGCGAAACTCCAGGTAACGTGTGCCTGCCTCCAGGCCGACCCCGAGCTGCCAGAACTGGTTGTCCGACTCCGTGTCCAGCATATCCACGAAGAGGTTGGCCCCGATGAACGCGCCCTCTTCCCAGAAGCCTGCCTGGTGCCCGTCGTGGCTCGTCAGCGCGCTGAGCGGCTGGCTGCCAAAGAGGTGCCGGAAGCCGAGGCCGAGCGAGGCGGCGATCTCCCCGCCCTCGCCATAGGAGATATAGGGCTCCAGGAACAGCAGCCCGCCGCTCAAGGTGGCGTCTGCCCCCAGGGAACTCCACAAAGGAGCCACGATGCTGAAGTTTCCGTCCGTGTAGGCATCATTGGTTTTGATGCCGGCGTTGATCGTGCCCCAGTAGAGGGGCTCGGCTGGGGCAGGCTGGATGAGCTCTTTGCCACTGGCGTTTTTGTTGTCGAGCGTGCCCGCCGAAGCGGACAGGAGAGGCAGGAGGGCCAGTAGAAGCCCGGAGCAGGCACTGGGAGTTCTCATGGGAGTCGGGGAGTTACTTTGCTGAGGGTGAGTATTTTGTGGAATTCAGTTTCCAGTTTTTATAGTTAGTGAAGGCAACCGCTTTCTGCAATAGTGATGTTCTGAATTTTCAGTTGCTATGGCTAATCGACGCTTTCGTTGGCCAGTGTCAAAACGGCACTCACGAATTATCGCCGGAGACATGTGGATGCCGCATCCCCCTTCATCAGCCGCACGACTGAACGGGATTAAAAATCCCTGCTCCTTGCCGCGCGCGCCTGCCCCCCCAAGGAGGCGGGATTTGTAATCCCGCGTGGCAGCGAAGGGATGACGCGGGCAGTCCATTTGCTGCTCCCTCACCGCGTGCGCCCTCGCCCCAGCCCTCCCCTGTTCAAGGGGGGCAGGAGATCAAGCTTTCCGGCGTCCCTTCAGGATGCGCGGATTCTCGAGTTACCAGGGGGTGTTCGGTCGTGTTGCTCCCTCGACCTCCGGCCACCCTCTGGGATGCGTTCGGCATCGGGTTACCTACCCGACTGCGCTCCCCCGAAGCAGGTCCAGCAGGATGGTGTCACAAGTCATGGTTATTTCACAACCAGTTCGCCAGTCGTTTCCGCTAACACGTACTCGTTGCCCTATAGACAAGCTCCCTGCTCCTCGCTAATCCCAATGCCCCAATCACGAGCAACAGCCAGAAGTGGACGGGAGATCATAAGGATGAATTTCGCGCACTAATCCTCCTTCTTCACTCTCCCCTCCTTGTCGAGATAGTACACCTTCTCATCCCGTTCGAATTTTCTTCCTCCAATAGCAATGTACCCCTCAAACACGTCTTCCTTGCCTAGGCTCCAACGGACTCTTTTCTTGTCGGTCTTTTTGAGTGCCTCCATTGGAGTCTTTCCAGGTTGAAATTTGCCGAGATTGCTCTCCTCTATTTTGACCGTTCTCTGATAGGCTCGATGAATCCCGTCCGACGACTCTACCGCCAAGAGGAATTTTCCCGGCGAGAGGAAAGGTACATCCAACCAGACTCCCCGATCCGCCACGTGCGGGAAAACATTCGCGAAAAACGTGATGTAGGGATCAGGCAGGCCTGTCACCTCGTCCAATCTGAACATGACGACAGACCAGTCGAGTTTCCCCCTCTCGTGTTTGTCATAGAACTCTTGCGGCAATACTATTTCAAAGCTTCCAAACGCAATGGGTGGACGCAACTCAACAACCTCGGCCGGGCTATCGATTACGACCTTTGCATACCAACTCCAGGCTGTGGAGTACCCCACCCCAGTTTGGAGATTCATCAGAACGCGTCCCTGCAGACTCTCGGGGATCCGATAGACGCAAAGCGTGCCTTCGTCGTCTACGGAGAGCACCTGGGGAGATGCGGTATTGTAGGTATCGCCAGATTTCAGATCGGTGATCTGCAGCCAAGCCAGATCTCGGGTCGAAGACAGGAATGGGAGCCTGAGCTTGATCTCACTCGCGGCCGATCTTGCCTCGGAGAGACCCAAGAGGCAGAGAGCGATCAACAGTCTGATTGCGAC
>JBGGMQ010000469.1:0-2890 GCA_041287975.1 Verrucomicrobium sp.
CCGCCCAGGCTCCTGGTGGCAAGGACATCGGTTACTATGAGCTGGACGCCGAGCTGAAGCTCAAGGCCGTGGCGGATGAAAAGCTGCTGGAGCATACGAAGAAGAACGCCGTGATCCCTGCAGGCGTGCTGAGCAGCGACGCTGCCTCCGTCATCTTCACCGACGACGCCGGCAAGCGCTGGCGTCTGCCGAAGGGGGAAGCCGCCTTTGAAAAGGCTGGCCCGCTGGGAGACTCCCGCGTCTGCCGCGAAGTGGCCACCGAGCGCGACCTCTTTGCCGCGCAAGGTTCTTTCTACGAACTGCCCGCCAACAACGCAGGCGGCCTTTCGAAGATCCGCCCCGTGGCCACGAGCCAGCTCCGCATCCAGGACTACTGCTCCTACCGCGGCCTCTTTGTCCTCACCGGCCTTTCCACCGATGCTGAGGCAGGCAAAGGCAACCCGCACATCATCCGCAGCGATGATGGCAAAGCCTCCCTCTGGGCCGGTGCCATCGATGACATCTGGAAACTCGGCAAACCTCGCGGTGAAGGCGGACCCTGGAAGGACTCCGCCGTGAAGGCGAACGCCCCCTCCGAGCCCTATCTCATGACGGCGTATGACAAGAAGAAGGTCACCCTGAGCCACAGCGGCAAAGGCACCGTGAACCTAAAAGTGGAAGTGGACGTCACCGGCTCTGGTGACTGGGCCGCCTACAAGAGCTTTGCCGTCAGCGAAGGCAAACCTGTGGTGCATGAGTTCCCGGCAGCCTTCAGCGCCTACTGGGTGCGCGTCGTGGCGGATCAGGACACGACGGCAAGTGCGACGTTTAAGTATGAGTGATTGGGCAGCAGTGAAAAGTTAAGAGTTTCTGAGCTGAGAGCGCCCTGGTTGTAATGACCCGGGCGTTTTTTTGTGGTGCCGTAGCGCAGATTGGCAATCGGCAGCAGTTGCGAATGCGGAAGAGTAGCGCAGACGATGAGGGCGCACCATAGTGAGAGGCAACCCGTTGGCTCCGGCAACACGCGGGACAGGAATGTCCCCGCCTCCTTTGGGCGTCGTCGTAGTTTGGGCATTTGAAAGGAGGCGGGACTTTCCAGTCCCGTTCAGTCGCTGCATCCCTGACTGACGCAAACGCCAAGAGCGTACCTTTGTTGGAGCAGATCGGTCACCTTCGGCAGCACGCGGGACAAGAATGTCCCCGCCTCCTTTTTGGCTGCGCCCCCCTAAACTGAACGGCTGGAGCCGCCGAACTCCGGGGCTTCAATTCCCCGTTACCCGCAACCGTACGAACCGGGCCGTGCCAGATCCCGCCGGCAGCGTGGCTTTCATGGATTGCATCAGAGCGTCTTCCACCACGAGGCTCTCGACTACGCCGACGCTGCTCCAGCTTCCGGCTTGCAGGGTGTCACTCCACTCCACCACATAGACAAACCCTGCCTGCAGCGCGGCTTTGCTCCGGGTGTAGCTGGCCTCAAGGCTGGCCCCTTCCGGCACCAACCTCAGCGGGCTGGTGCTGGCTGCGTCTGGATCACTCTGCACGGCGAACTCCAACAGATTGGTGAGCCCGTCAAAGTCACCATCGGCTCCGTTGGCAGCGTTTCCTGCATTCTCCGTCACGCCAAAGTGCAGGAGGCGCCAGTCTTCCATCGCGGTCAACCCTTTGCCACTGAAGAAAATATCGAAAGGATTTTCATCAAGGTCACTGCTGGTTATCTGAATAGTAGCCGCGTGTGATCCGGCGAGAGTTGGTACAAGACTCACCGTGAAGGCGGCACTGGCACCTGCCGCGAGCGAAGAACTCACCGACGATGCGTTGATCACGAAATGACCGTTCCCCGGGCCAGCCTTGTTTACGGCAACACCGGTGAGGGGCACGTTCCCCGTATTGCGGATGAGGAACGACAAGGGGGCCGATGCCCCGCCAGGACCCACTTGACCCAGATAAATGATGACCCCGTGGTCCGGGATATCGCTCCCGTCTGCCCCTTCCACGGCAATCTCCGCATAGTCATCACTCAGGATGGTCACCAAACTGGTGCTCTGGCTCCCCAATGTAGACGAGCCCGTCGCAGACGAGAGAGTCAACTGCACCGTTTCTCCCGCCTCGATCACAGAGTCGTTTACAATGGGGATGCTGATCGTCTTTACCAGTTCTCCCGGAAGGAACGTCAAGGTCCCCGATACCGTGGTGTAGTCGGTGCCTGCAGTGGCAGTGCCGGCACTCGTGGCATAGTTGACCGTGGCGCTTCCCTCCCGGCCCCCTGTACGGCGCACCGTCACCAGCGCTGAGCCCGCAGCCTCATCCCCACTCTGGCTGGAGGCCGTGAACATGACATTGTCCGTGCACTGCACAGACGTGAGTTCGAGGCTCCACGAGTCAATGGAACCGGAGCCGTCCGACTCCCAATCCTGCACATACAGCCGCCACTGGCCGTTGGCATTGAGCCCGTTGAACTCGCCAAGGGTAAAGCCGCGCTCATCCCCGGCAGGCTCGCCCGTGTATGAAAACCATTCTTCGTAGATCCAGGCAAAGTCCCAAGGGCGAAAAGTGCCCCCACCGCCAACGGGAAACTGGGTCAGAGGAAACAAAGTAGGAGCAGCATCATCAAAGGTCAGGTTCACTCCCTTGGCCTCCCAGGCAGTCGCGTACGTGAACAAGGCAATGTTCAAGCTGTCCGGGCCGCCAAGAAATACCGTCACTTGGTATGGAAGCTCATGGGAGAAATTCGTGAGACTGGCCCGGACCCGCTGCACTTTGCCCTGGACGGAGGCCGTCACCGTCGATGGTGAAGGCAGAGCCACATTGTTGTCGCGAATGGTGATCTTCGTGGGTGCCGTTGGCGTGAAACTCGCCACAGAGACAGCTCCCAAAGGTATCTGCGCCGTCGCGTAGCCGAAGAAGGTGCCTT
>JBGGMQ010000470.1:0-2776 GCA_041287975.1 Verrucomicrobium sp.
CCTCGCCTGCTTCATGGGTGTGTTGTTGCTGGTGACAGCGGATTCTGTTGCTCGAGCGGAAAACACCATTGAGCAGGAATTTCAGAAGTGTCGTGAGGCACTGAGTGCTGGCCGGCGCTCAGAGGCGGTCAATGGTTTTGACAACCTCTTGCGCAGGAAGGACGTCATTGACGCCACCTGGGAGCAAGTCATCCGACTCCAGATGGAGAGCGGACTCCTTGACGTGGCGGCGCGGAATGCGGAGACCCTCGTAGAGCGTTCCGCTCTGACGCCACCCAAGGCTGCCCATCTGCGGCTCTTGCAGGATGTCATCGCCCTGCATGGGAAGGAGATGGATCGCGTGTTGAGCATGAAAGCCTGGGCGGATGCCGGCCTGCCGGTAGATGAATTCTATACCGGGCTGGCCAAAGTGCTGCGTCGTGGGGTTCAGGCCGATCCTGTAAAGGCTGATCGCGCCTTCCGGCATGCCCACGCGATTTTGCAACAGAGCCAGGAGGAGCAGAACTACCGGCAGGCGGGACGCTACGCCAGCTCTGATGCACCGTCGGCCCGGTTCCTCGCTCAACTTGGTTGTGCGCCCGGACTCATGAAATCCGTGTGGGAGATCGCGGATGCGACCGCGCTCACTCAAAACCGGGACTGGTGCTCAGACTATGTGTCCCGCATGGATGACAGTGACCTGCTGCGGGAGCCTGGATACGCCCTTGCCATTTTTTCAGGCACGCCCTTCGTGGCCGAGGCAGGGGAATTCAGGGACATCATGATGCCGGGATTTTCTGAAGGCACCATGCTGGGCGAGCTGACCATGATGCTGAGTCAGAGTTCCCAGTCAGACTTGAAGCAGCAGATCCTACGCAGCCTGGCGGCGCGAAAGCCCCGGACGTTTGGTGTGGAGTTGGTCGAATGCTTGTTGACTGACGAGTATCAGGACAACAACAAACGTCTCAAGTTGTTTCTGGTTCGTCGCAAAGCAGACTTGAGCAAACTGGGTGATCAGGCTGCGAGTACGCTGATGGCATTGCTCGCGGCAAGGTTCTATGCCCTTACTTCACCTGCACCTTTGGATGCGGAACTGGCCGCCTTGGTGGCACCCCTGCACGAACCGGAGACTTGGTATCTGGACTCCATTCGTTTTGGCTGGCAGAAGGTCGCCAAAGTCGACGACCTGAAGTTGGATCCGGAATCTGCAAAGGCGATTGCGGCCTATGTCTTTGAACGGCTGGTTGTGAGGGATCAAAAGCAGGCGTTGCAGTTCCTGACGCAAACAATCAAGCTGTTCCGGACGGAGGACGAGAACCAGTCCAGTCGCATCGCTCAAGGGGTGTTGCAAGAGGCCGCCAAAGTGCCTGAGACACTCAGCGAAGTGCTGAAGATGGCTGCGCGTGAGGGATTCACCCAGGAAGGAGACTGGCTGCAGGCTACATTGACTCGCGCATGGCGTCCCGGGGATCACGTTGAGCAGCCTCAGCGCATGCTCATTTTCCTGGACGCCACAGGAGTATTAGGAAACGCACATGAGTTTGCGGCAGGTTGGAAAACGGGTGAGCCACATGAAAAGGGGTTTGTGAAACGCATCTTGAGCACCTTTTCCGGGCGTCCCAGCGCGGCAAAGGTTTTCCTTCCCTTGCTTGAAAGCCGCCAAAAGCGATCCTTCGGAGCAGATGTCCTTACGGCATTGATGAAACCGGGCAGTGACGTCACGCTGATAGAAGTGGCGGGTAGATACCGCGTCGAGCTTGTCGCCCTGCCCGCAGACTTGCAGGAGGAGATGGTCCGTTTTCTGAGCCTCTGGGTTCGTGATCTTGGAGCGTTGAGCAAAGCGACTCCCGGCTTCGGGCAGGAGCTTCAAGGGATGCAAAAGGATCGGGCGGGTGAAGCGGTGGTTGAGGTCGACAAGCTGCTGGCAGCGCCTTCCCTGCAGGTTTTGCTGAAAAACTCGCAAGGGGAGATCCAGGAACTGCAAATGAGCATGGGGCGCCCCACCCCGCTCATGACTAGAATGGCCAAGAGCCTGGCCGAGGCTCATCCTGCGGATCCCAGCAAGGCTGCCGGTGGGTTCAAGAAGTTTACGGGAATGATTCGTTCAGAAAACCGGGGTGGGCCACCCTCTAGCATGCAATTGCAACATGGCGGATTGGGAGGGTGGCTGCTGGTTTGCCTGGATCATCCCGCTCTCGTGCCCATGGTCAGGGAAACGGTCGTCAGCCTTTCTCCCAACTCGGACATGTTCTGGATGCAAAAGGCCGAGGAGAAACTGTTTCCACCGGAAGCTTTCGCGGATGGGGGATCCGCTGTGCTTCTCATGGAGCGTCTCGGTTTCCTGGGTGCGGCGGAAGCACTCGATCCGCAACCCTGGGGTGGGGGCCGCACCCAGTTGGAAATGATGGGCAGGCGCGTCCGAACCATGCCAGGAGCGGCCAAGATTCAGGCTGCGGAAATGCTGAGGGCCCGCCAGCCTGTCACACTGGGCAGTATTCTCATGGCAGCCCTGTGTCAGAATACCAGCAGCCAAGCAGCTCCGATATTGGATCTTGCCCTCGCGGATCTGGAAAAACTCTCTCCGCAGAAGAAGCAGGCAGTCTGTCAAATGTTGAGCGTCCAGTTCGGCCTTTTGTTCAGACCAGGTGTTCCACCTCCGCCGGGGCAGGCCTTCGCCATGCTGCTGAATCACGAGAAAATGATCGAAAAATAGTATCTCTTGTCGCTGATCACTCCAGGCGCAAAGTTCCCAGCCGTGCTGCCTCTGCGGGGAAGCGCGATCGGGTAGCGGACGATC
>JBGGMQ010000471.1:0-4031 GCA_041287975.1 Verrucomicrobium sp.
ATTGTCAAGGTACCGTTGGAAGTCATCGTAATTGATGGAAGGAATAAACTTGCTCGGGTTGTAGGAAGGAACCGACGCCATGGCCATGACCTGGCCGTTGTTGGGGTCGAGCACCACCACCGCCCCACGGCCAATGGCTGGCTGCCCTTCGCGCAGCGCCTTCTCCGCAATCATCTGAATGCGGGCATCGATGGACAGGTAGACATCATGACCCTGACGCGGCTCCTGGTAGTCCACCTCTTTGACGAGGCGGCCTTTTTCATTCTGCAACCAGATGCGCATGCCAGCCTTCCCACGAAGCTCCTGGTCGAATGTTTTCTCCACCCCGTACACACCGTAGTCATCCGGCACGTAGAAGTCCCACTCCTTCATTTCCTCAACTGCGGATTTCTGGACATCTGGCTGGCTCACGTAACCCAGCACGTGGCAGGCAAGGGAGTCATAGAGGTACTGGCGCACGGGCCGCACTTCGACCGAGATCCCAGGCAGGCCCAGACGGTGCTCGGCAAAGCGGCTGAACTCCTCAAACGTCAAATCACTGCGATACACCCAGGGAATGACGCCGAAATTGGTGCGGAAGAGCACCCGCAGCTTGTTGGCATTGAACTTCTCTGCAAGGCCCAGCTTGGCCAGGGGCTCGATAATCGCCTCCTCCACGATGGCGACGATGTCAATCTCCTCTTTGCTGCGGGTGATGCCCTTGCTGTCCGGGTATTTGTGGACAAACTTGGGGATGTCCCGTTTCTCAAGCGCGGCCTGCTTCTTGTACTCTTCCACCAGAGTCTTCAGATTGACCCGAACCTCGAAGGAAGGTTTGTTCGACACCAGCACAATCCCGTTGCGATCCTTGATCTCGCCACGGGTGCCGGGGAGACGGGCACGGAGATTCTTGGTGCCAGGAACCTTGTTTTTCAGCTCCTCATGGTGATCGATGCTGAGGTTCCAGAGCCGCTGTGAAAGCGCCCCAAAGCCAATCAAAATCGCCAGAGTGAAGAGATAGAGTCTGAAGCGGTATTTAACTACCATAGTAGCGGTAAACTAGCCCTTCAGTCCGCACTTCATAGTGGACGAGACGCGCAAGCGTATGAAGCATGAAAAGAAGGAGCGGTGAGACTAACATGGCCAGCAGTGTATCCGTCACCAGCTTCGTCCACAGGCCGGGATGAAATTCAAAACTGCCTCTGAGAAATGACATCATTAAAAATTCTACCAGAAGGCACAACATCGTGGCAACGCCTACCATCAAGACAGGCAACTCCCAGCGTCCACGTTTGAACAACGGGCGGATGCCTTGCATAAGGGTCCCAGTGACGCCGAAAAGAAACATCGAGTAACCCACTGGCAGGACACCCCCGCTGGGCGACTGAATCTCCACAGGGACCTCACGCGCCAGATCAGACGCCTCGACCGCCACTGGCTTTTCAGGCTTGTACGGGAGGTGCCGCGCATCCCAGATCAAACCGGTGAACAGTGCCAGAAAAAGCATCATGGGGAATGACACTGTGAGCGATGCTGAGAAAAAGAGCACCGGAGGCAGAAGCACACGAGCCTGGTTCGCAAAGTCGATCGCCGGCAAAAACTCCTGCACCCCGAAGCTCAGGGCGAGCAGCACCACCACGATGATGTTGTAGAGGAAACTCATGACTAAGGGGCAACGATCGTATCCATGTGCACCACAAAGACATCTTCCAGCAGGGCGAAGTTCACCGCAGGGTCTACGACCGCCTCACCAGAGATGTCTTTCATTTCAAAAGCCTTCACCTTGCCAAGCGCCAGTCCAGCAGGAAACACGCCGCCATCGCCAGAGGAGTAAATGTTCGCCCCTGGCTCAAGCTTCAAAGTGCGGTCCAGGAAACGGAGCCGCAGATCGGGGCGGGTCTCAAATCCGCCGCGCTCACCACTCAAGATACCCTTGGCCTGGGTCCCCTCGATACGGGCTGCCACCCGGCACTCTTCGTCCGTGAGAAGAATGACCTCAGAGGTGTGCGCCGCAACTTTGCCCGTCTTCCCAACCAGTCCGGATTCCGTGATGACCGGACTGTCTGTGCCAATGCCATCAAGCGAGCCTTTGTTGATAATCACCGTGGTCCACCAGTTCGACGCGGAACGGCGCAGCACGTGGCAGGCGGTGAGCTTGAACGCGGACTGCTGGCGGTACCCAAGCATGGAGCGGAACTTGTTGTTCTCCTCCAAGGTCATGTGGTACTTCTGCTCGAAGACCATCAGCCGGTTCATCTCGCGGCGCAGGCTCTCATTCTCCTGCTGCAGACGAGCGGCGTCGACGGGATTGCTCACGACTTCGTGAACCTGGTTCTGAGCATGAGCTCCCATGCGAATGAATGGCGAGAGCACATTCATCACTGAAGTCTGAATGGCCCGCGTCTGGGGCGTCTTCAATGTGAACACACCCACCAGTGCCACAAAAAACAGCAGGAGCGCGATGATGTTGGCCTTCTTCATGTATGCGGCATTCCACAAATAGCCGTCAGCCCGGGAGCGCTGCGAATTCAGCACTCACGGGATGACGTAAATGGCAACCATGACCGGCTAGTCGTTCGTGCTGACTTTGCGAAGAAACTCGATCTCGCTCAGCACACGCCCGGCTCCTTCTGCAACCGCGCTCAACGGATCTTCCGCCACATGCACGGGAAGAGCGGTCTCTTCCTGCAGCAGCTTGTCCAGACCGCGCAACAGCGCTCCCCCGCCCGCAAGCATGATGCCACGGTCGACGAGGTCAGCGGAAAGTTCAGGCGGGCAGCGCTCCAGAGTGGTGCGCACCGCGTCAATGATCGTGTTCAGAGGCTCCAGCATGGCCTCACGGACTTCCTGGCTGGTGATGGTAATCGTTTTGGGCAGACCAGCGACCATGTCGCGGCCTTTGACCTCCATGGTCGTCTCCTTGCCGAGGGGATATGCCGAGCCGATGCGCAGCTTGATCTCTTCCGCGGTGCGTTCCCCAATCATGAGATTGTAGGCACGCTTCATGTAGTTGATGACCGCTTCATCAAGCTCGTCACCCGCCACGCGAACGCTACGGCTGTACACAATGCCGCTGAGGGAGATGATGGCCACTTCCGTGGTGCCACCGCCGATGTCGACGATCATGTTGCCTGCGGCTTCCTGCACGGGCAGGCCCACACCAATGGCGGCTGCCATAGGTTCTTCTATAAGGTAAACTTCGCGAGCACCAGCTTGCTCGGCGCTCTCCTTCACGGCACGCTTTTCCACTTCCGTGATACCGGAGGGCACTGCGACCACCACACGTGGGCGGACGAAGCTGCGGCGATTGTGAACTTTGAGGATGAAGTGGCGGAGCATGGCTTCCGTCACTTTGAAATCTGCAATCACACCATCCTTCAGCGGCCGGATGGCGACGATGTTGCCGGGGGTACGACCCAGCATGCGCTTGGCGTCATCACCCACGGCGACGACTTCATTGGTGCCGGCTTTCACGGCGACCACAGAAGGCTCACGCAAGACGATGCCGTGATCCTTCACATAGACAAGTGTGTTGGCGGTGCCGAGGTCAATGCCAATGTCACTGGATGCAAATCCGAATAAGCTTCTGAAAAACGACATGTGTTAGTTGAAATTGAAAGGGTGAAAGAGGCGGAAAGGGGGCAGAAAAAAAGGAGCTGGGGGCAAGGTACTAAAGAAACGCAAAAAATCAGGAACTGAAAACCACGCCAGCTTCCAAACCGTTGACCATCAAGTAAAAAACCCTGTAAATTTTCGTCAAGGGAAAGATTCCCAGGGTTGTTACCTCTGTGGGCAACGGGATTGTGAGACGAATTTCCCCCCGCCTATCGTTCGCCCTCTGGGGTTTGCAAGCGGAATCCACGGACTTGTAAAAGAAGGCAGGGTTTTGCCGATAGCCCCGTAAGGAACCCATTTTACCCGGGTTAAACTATTGCTCGCGCCAGTGTTCCCTGTTCCACCCGGTAGATGGTCCCACTAATTTCACTTTCCCGCGCCCAGTCAGTAAATGTGGTGGTAATGATCTTCTGAGCATGAGCCGGCAGATAGGCAAG
>JBGGMQ010000472.1:0-2888 GCA_041287975.1 Verrucomicrobium sp.
TCGGGAGCCGTGCTCACCAGCAATGGAAATTCGTTATTCGGCACGGCAAGTCAGATCGTCATCGGCAACTCCTCTACGGCGGGAGAGTCGTCCGCCACTGTAGACGGTGCAGGATCTCAATGGATCATTCCCAACTTGGGAATCCAAGTGTCGGGCGTTCTCACGGTCAGCAATGGGGGGAATATCTCGATGACCTCCGTTGGAGTTTCCTCAACAGGAAAGCTGCTGGTCACCGGCCTTGATTCCGTAACGGGAGCGGTCGCCACCTTGGATCTGAAGAACAATTTTGCAATCGACAATTCAGGCTCTGCTGCAGCCGTTGTCAGCGCTGGTGGCATCCTTAACGCCCGTGCCAACAGCCACATTGGCACCCAGAACACTCAGGGAGCAATGACGGTCACGGGTGCAGGATCGCAAGTGAATGTCGTGGGCGAAATGACGATCGGTGCCTCTAGCGGCAGGGGCACCCTCACCGTGGCTGATGACGCATTGTTCAGCGTCTCCAAGACCAAATCTGCACTGGACACAGGCGATGGCACACTCACAGTTGGAGGGTCGCCCTCGGACTCCAATCCGGGAACTCCCATAGGCGTGGCGGTGCTTTACATCGGCACGGGTGGAGCCGCCGGGAAATTGAATGTCGCCCAGGTTTACGGCTACGCCTCCACCAATCCCCCAGTCCCTCCCACGGACTCCACGGTCGTCTTCAATCACAATGAGACGGGCTATCAGTTCACCAACACGGCCGGGAACGGGATCCTGATCAATGGCGGCACCAAGGTGAGGCAGGAAGCGGGCACCACGATCTTCACCGCAGCCAGTGGCTACCAGGGCGGAACGCTGATCACCGGGGGCCGGCTGGTCGTGAACAACGCGAGTGGCTCCGGCACAGGAAGCGGAGCAGTGAACGTGAGTGGCACGGGGGTGCTGGGAGGCCGGGGTACGATTTCAGGAAACATCACGGTGGCGAGTGGTGGAGCCACGCTTCCCGGTGACTCCCAAATTTTGAAGGTGGGCAGCCTGAAATATCAAGCCGGATCCGCGGCGAAGTTCACCCTGGCCACAACAGGCGCAGGCGGGGAGATCCCAACAGCGGGGGTGAACTACGACCGCATCCAGATGACCGGGAATCTGACTATTGATCCCGGAGCCACGCTGCAACTTCAGCTCACCGCCTCCAGCCTGTCCTATTTCCACGACCACAATGGCACGGACCCGTTGGGGAATTATTTCCTGTTTGATCTGGCCGCTCCCATCACCGGCAAGTTCGACTTCCTCAGTCTCATGCTGGACGGAACGACCTACACCCAGGCGATCTCCGGTGGACGCGCCACCTTCACGGAGTTTGACCTCGCCTTTGATGTTGGTTACACCGGAAATGCCGCGACGAACTCCCTCACGGGTGGCTCCTCCATGACGGTGCATGCAGTTTCGTCGGTGCCGGAACCGATGACCGGGTTGCTACTTGCGCTGGGTTTCGGGGCCGCAATGTTGAAGCGGCGGAGGTAAGTGACACGTTTGAACAGGCTGCTGGAAGTTGTTCGGAGTACAATCTTTAGATTGCCTCACCAGGGTCTGTCTCGGCCTGAGCAACCTAAAGGTTGTACTCCGAACAGAGCAACCCGCACTCATCTCAATTCATCCGGCAAATCTGCGCGAACTTTTTACGAACAGTCTACACAACCCTGGGGCTCAGCCTCAGACTCAGTCACCTTCACCTTCCGCCCGGAAACCCAAACCAGAACCAACCCCATGCTGAGCGCGAGCACCACCACCACCGCAGCGGCCCAGCCGACACTGGCAAGCCCAAGGTGATCGAGCACGCCGCCGCCGACTATGGCTCCAAGACCAATGCCCAGATTGGCCCCTGAAATGTTCAACGAAGCTCCCAACGCCGGGGAGGCGGAGACGGCCTTCATGACCCGCACGTGAGATCCCGTGAAGAGCGCTGCCTGACAGATGCCCCAGACGACCAGCACCGCGGCGAGAAGGGCATGCTGGTGCACCACCGGCACGAGCATCGCCATGGCCACGATCATGGGGCTGCCAAAGAGCAGAGTCACGCCAATAGGTCGTTTGTCCACGATGCGACTCGAGAGCCAGTTGCCCAGCAGCCCTACGGCACCGAAGCCCATGAGGCACCAGCCTACCGTTGAGCCATCGAACCCGGCCAGTTTCTCCAGAATGTCAGCAAGATAAGTGTAGGCCGTAAACATGCCTGCAAAGACCAGCAACGAGAGAAGCACATGGCCTAGGATGAGCGGATCCCGCAGCACGGCGAGCTGGCGGTTCACGGAAATCGGCTCCTGCTTGAGCTGAATCGCCGGCATGAAGATCTGGAGCAGGACGGCTTTGACCAGGGCAAGCACCGCCAGGGCGCCAAAGGCCACGCGCCAGCCAAAGGCATCTGAGATCAAGGTGCCAATGGGAATGCCAAAGATGGTGGCGACGACGATGCCAAACGAAACCATGAAGATGGCTTTTCCAGAGCGCGCGGGACCAGTGATGTTCACGGCCGTCTCACTGGCCAGGGACCAGAACACTGGCAGCATTACCGCCGGGATGAAGCGGGCCACTGCCATCACCCCAATGTTGGGCGAAAGCGCAGCCACCAGATTGGACACTGCGAAGAGCAGCAGTGTCGCCACGAAGAGCCGCTTGCGGTCAAACCGGGAAATGTAGGCGGTGAGCGGTGGCCCAACGATCGCGACCGTGAACGCGAACAAAGTCACGAGCAGACCCGCCTGGGACACCGTCACCTGAAGATCCCGCGCCATGGGCGGGAGTAGGCCCACGATGACGAACTCCGTGGTGAGGATGGTGAAACCAGCGGCCGAGAGCAGGTAGATGGGAAACCAGGACGGCCGGGGCGAAATGGAATTCGACAT
>JBGGMQ010000473.1:0-6558 GCA_041287975.1 Verrucomicrobium sp.
GGATCTCGCTCTTGGATTCAAAGAGTCCCTGCAGCACTCGCGCCAGCTGTCCGATGGTGGCTGAAGGTGCCTTGTGCACAAAGATGTCGCCACCCCGTCCGTTCTGGAATGCGTAGAGCACCAGATCAACCGCGTCATCCAGGGACATCATGTAACGTGTCATTTCCGGATCGGTGAGAGTCAGTGGACGTCCTGCTTTGAGTTGCTGGACGAACAAGGGAATGACGGATCCCCGGGAGGCCATGACATTGCCGTACCTCGTCACACAGATCACCGTTTTGTCCGCAGGAAGATTCCTGGACTGTGCACAAGCCACCTTTTCCATCAATGCCTTGGACATGCCCATGGCATTGATCGGGTACACCTCTTTGTCCGTGCTCAGGACGATGACATTTTCCACGCCATGGGCGATGGCGGCATTGAGCGTGTTCTCAGTGCCCACGACATTGGTGTAGACGGCCTCCATGGGATGGAACTCGCATGAGGGCACTTGCTTGAGTGCTGCGGCGCTGAAGACAAGATCCACCCCGCGCATCGCTTTGTCGATGCTGTTGGGATTTCGGACATCTCCGATGTGGAACTTCAACCTCGTGTCTTTGAACTCATTCCGCATGTCTTCCTGCTTTTTCTCATCTCTGCTAAAGATGCGCATCTCCTTGATGTCCTGAGTGAGAAACCGGCGTACGACGGCGTTCCCAAAGGAACCTGTGCCACCTGTAATGAGAATGGTCTTGCCTGGGAAAGTAATGGGAAGCTCGGACATGATAAGTGCGCGGCGATTATGCCTGGAGCGTGGCAGTGTGCAAGCCTACAGCTTGGTTTTGGAGTCAACATTACCTCTGAAAAGCCTGCGAATTTTCCTTTTCAGCCAGTTCAGTCCCGCAGGTTTGTTGCCTGATTCAAGCATCTTCCTTTGATGTTTGCCAGTGTCCTGCTGGAGTTTGACGATTCTGCCGTCCATCTTCCGGATCTTCTCACGAATATCGCGGGATGCCTTGTCGATTCTGGCCAGCACCTCTCCGTGGTCACACTCGGGCGCGGTTTCCTCCGCCTTCAAGGCGGGCATGAACCTTAAAGCGTCCCTTTGCTGCCGGCTCAGCGGTGCGGGTATTGCCTCAGGGTTCGCGTTTGTCTTGATGGCGAAGAAGGCTCCAAAGGCCGGTGTGGGTTCCCCTTTCCAGTTGAACTCATGAAAATCTTCGCACACGTGAAAGGTCCAGCCGTCGGGGAAATCTTCGGGCAACCAGCCGGAGCGATGCTTCTGCACCGTGGTTCCGGACAGACCCCAGCCATCGAGACCTTCTCGATCACAATTCTGCTCGTGAAATCCGAGCGGCGTGAAGATGACCGCCTGAAATCTCGCAATGCGGTTCATCTCATGGAGCAAAGTCATGCCATCTTCCTTGGGCAGGTGCTCAATGACATCCAGCAGAAACACGGAGTCAAAGGAGCGGCTGGGAGTGTTCTGCGCAAAGGCGAGTGCATCGTTTTGCAGGATCGCCACGCCCGGTGCGTCCGCATACTGATGCAGGAGCATCTCCACATATTCCCTGTAGGGCTCAACCAGCACATGCAAAGAGGGCTTGAAAAAGGTCATGGGCCTGATGCCGCAGCCGAGGTCGAGCACCTTGCCTGTATGCTGGAGAAACTTGCTCGTGTGGGTCAGGAAGTTCGCCCGCTCGTGATAGGTGACGCGTCGTTTCAGGTCGCCCTGTGCAGTGTGACTTCTCCCGCTCGTCTGCAGGCAGGTCTCTTTGACGACCGACTGGCGGATGATGGCCGTCATGGAGCACTCGCTCGTGGCCGTGCCATTGACGAAACTTTTACTCAGGGGGTGGCCATTGAACCAGTGGACTCCCATCACTTTGTCATTAAGGCATGCCAGATCGGTCTGGATCCACAGCTTCTCCATCGCCTCAATGGAGTAGGGGTAGAATGTCGCGTAGGGAACGCCGGCCACATCGGGATACTTCTGCTGGACGGCCCGCAGCGTGGGCAGGATCCGGTTGAGCATACGAACGCCAAATTCCTGATGATCGAGGTCGGCGTGATCTGCCAGGGCACTGGCCTTCTCCCGGCAGAGGTCGACGAGGTTTTTGTAAAGGGGATGGTAGGGCCGGGCCATGAGCACGCCGATGTTGTGCCATCCGTGCGTATCGTGTGAAAAACAAACCGTCGCTCCGCAGTCTCCCACGGGCGTGCCCAGTGTCTCTACCGAAGTGAATGCAGCCATGGGCTTCAACCAGAGGACGTCAAAGTCTGACCACAGACCGCCATGCTCGTGCAAGAGCGTGTAGCGCAGAATGTCAGAGCGCAGGATGTCCGGAAGGTCTTCCCTGATTCCATAGGCATTGACATCGACAGTCTCAATTTTCACGAAAGGCATCTCCTTCACCGACGTGAAATGGTCGAATCCACCGTAGTCCGGGATGTACTTGACCAGCGAGACACTCCTGGCCGAAGGCACGCAGACGGTGATGGACCAGTCAGGGTTCAGTTCGTGGAAGGTCGTGACCGTTCTGGTTTGCAGCCATGACATGGGACTGTGATCCCAGTAGAGGAAAAGTTGCTTGGGGATATGCTTCACGAGAACATGCTCCCAAGGAGCTCTGAGTGGGTTTGGACGTCGGCGACCCTGGTGAAGGTGCGTTCGAGAGAGTCAACATGGTAGGACGATCAGGGCCTCCAAGACAAGGCGCAACATGATCGCGCCAGTCCCATGATCTCCAAACGATCCTGCCATCCCGGCACAAATTTCATTCCATCGCTTGTCTCCAGCGTTGCCCTGTCCAGGCTAGGCCAAGTCGTCCCTGCAACACCTCATGCCCTCTATCGCCCTGCGGGCTCTGTGGCCATGACAGGGAGAGCCTGGACTCCTGGCATGGGGTTCCGATTCCGTCTCTAGGGTGCCGAAACGACTTGAAGCTGGGCTGGCTCAAGTCTCCCGAGGGATTTTTGCGAGTGCCTGCGGGCAGGGCAACGCTGCCTCCCACCAAACCTGGCCCTTGAAAGGATGCCTCTCCCCCTTTACACCTGCCTGGAGCGCGTGCGGATGCGCGTGCTCGTCACTCCGTGGGGGCTGCACCTGTTTGAACGCTGCTTCCGGCCCAGCATTGAGTCCTGTATTCAACTACCTTTGGAATAACTTGCAACCTTCTTGAAGCATGAGCAACGCCGCGGAAAACCAGACTCAATACTACGAGCGCACAGCGGCGGAATACGACGCTCTGCATCTCGAAGAATCGGAACACGAATTCGCTCTGGCCCAATTGATGGGCCTGGTGCGGTATTTCAAGTTCGACTCCCTGCTCGATGTCGGTGCTGGCACAGGGCGTGTGATCAGGCACACGAGAGATGAGCTGCCGACCGTCCGCATAGCCGGGGTGGAGCCCGTCGCCGGCCTGAGGGAGATTGCCTATAGCAAGGGCATTTCACCAGAACAGTTGAAAGATGGCAACGCTCTGAAACTGGATTTCGCCGACAACAGTTGGGATGTTGTCTGCGCTTTTGGAATCCTGCATCACATTCCCCAACCCGAGCTGGCCATCGCCGAGATGTGCCGGGTAGCTCGATATGGAGTGTTTTTCTCTGACCTGAACAACTATGGATGCGGCTCCCTATTTCAAAGAACCTTTGCCCAGACCCTGAGAAGTCTGGGTTTGTGGCGGCCGTTTCAGTTTTTCAAGAATGGTGGCAGGTACGAGAAGTACTCCGAAGGGGATGGGATACATTATTCATACTCCCTGTTCGACAGTTTGCCCACCATCCGCCGCAAATTCAAACAGACACATTTGACTAATACCAAGGGACATTCCGAAAACCTGTACTCTGGTTGTTCCCACATTTCGGTTTTTGCAGTTGCCGATTCAATCATGCTGGAGAACCGGCGCAAGGAATTGGGAAGATAGATTCTGGCAGTGGAGGATGCAGGATACTTCATTCTCCGTCATCTCCGCGGTGCGATAGAGCCGCCGACGTCAGGGCCGTTGCTGGGGGTGCGTGGTGTCTTCAATGCAGATTTGCTCCCGTTGAAGGTCACCCAGAGGCACTGCTTGCAATCCCGGCACAAATTTCATTCTATTGCTTGTCCCAAATTGCCGTGGCTCTGCCATTGCCCTGCCCAAAGCCAAGCCAAGCCAAGTCGTCCCTACCACCCCTCATGCTTCGATCCCTCATTCCCACTATCGCCCTGCTGGCCTTAGCCATGGCCACGACTGCCAGCGCTGTCGCCCAGGAGGCTCTGCACTTCCCTGCCAAACCGGATGCCGGGAGCGGCAAAGGCAAGCGCATTGTCCTCGTTGCCGGTGACGAAGAATACCGCACGGAGGAGTCCTTCCCCATGCTGGCCAAGATCCTCAGCCAGAAGCATGGGTTCGACTGCACCGTGCTCTTCCCCATCAATCCCGAGGGCGGCTACATTGATCCCAACTTCCAGAAGAACATCGCCGGGACCGCGGCTCTCGACACGGCCGATCTCCTCATCATCGGCACCCGCTTCCGGCAGCTTCCCGATGATCAGCTTGCCCGCTTCGCTGCCTATCTCAATGCCGGCAAGCCTGTTATCGGCTTCCGCACCGCCACCCATGCCTTCACTGGCTCGGCCAAAACGGGCGAGTTCAAATGGGCCGAGTTTGGCCTGAAAGTGCTGGGAGAAAAGTGGGTCAACCACCACGGAGCCCATGGCAAACAGGGGACCAAGTCCGTGGTCGAGGCCGCCAACAGCGCCAATGAAGTCCTCCGGGGCGTGGGCGAGATCTTTGCCCCTACAGACGTCTATGGCATCGCCAATCTGGACCAGAAGGCCGCCACCATCCTCCTGCGCGGTGCGGTCACGGAATCACTTGACCCTGCCTCCAAAGCCATCACTGGACCCAAGAACGAGCCCATGATGCCGCTGGCCTGGTTGTGGAATTACACCGCTCCCAAGGGCACCGCCAAAGGCCGCTCCTTCTGCACCACCCTCGGTGCCTCCACCGACTTCGCCGATGAAGACCTGCGTCGCCTGGCGGTGAACGCCTCCTTCAGCCTCCTCGGGCTGCCAGTGCCGGACAAGGCAGACGTCGCCCTCGTCGATCCCTTTGAGCCCACCTTCTACGGCAACAACAGCAGTGACTACTACAAGACGCTGAATCGCAAGCCCGCGGACTACGCTCTCGGCAAGAGCCCGGCAACCGGATCAGCGAAGAAAGCAGCGGCCCCCAAAACGGAAGCCAAGCCAGCAGCCCCCAACGATAAAGACAAAGACAAAGAGGTTCCCGTACCTCCGCATGCCTTCAATGTCGAGCCTCCCGCTGCCACCGCCAAGCGCGATCAAGCCGTGGCCCCACCCAGCAAAGGGGAGCGCATCGTCTTGGTCGGCAACGGCCTGGCCGAGCGCGACGTGTTTTACGGCCGCATCGAGACTGAGCTTCAGCTCCGCTATCCTGGCCAGGACTTGTTCTTCCGGAACATGGGCCATGTCGGCGACACCCCCGGATTCCGTCCGCATCCTTCACGGGTTTCCCAGTGGGCCTTCCCAGGCGCAGACAAGTTCCACCCCGACAAGCAGGTCCATCACGGCAAGGGTTTCTTCCCCACGCCGGATCAGTGGCTCACCCATCTGAAGGCGGACACCATTGTCGGTTTCTTTGGCTACAATGAGTCCTTCGACGGCCCTGCCAAAGTGATGAACTTCGAGGCAGAGCTGGATGCCTGGGTGCAACACACGCTGAGCAAAGCCTACAATGGCAAAACCGCTCCCCGCCTTGTCCTCGTCTCTCCCATCGCCTACGAAGACCTGAGCGCGAAACGCGATCTCCCCAACGGTCACACGGAAAATGCCAACCTGCTGCTCTATGCAAGTGCCATGGAGAAGGTTGCCAAAAAGCATGGCGTGACCTTCATCGACCTCTTCACTCCGACCAAGGCCATCTACGCAAAGGGCGGCCCGGTCTTCACCACCGGCGGCTTCATCCCCAATGATGGAGGCTACAAATCGATCGCTGAGATGCTCGCCACTGGCATCTATGGTCACCAGTCTCGTGTTTCCAAGGCGGATCCTGAGAAGGTGCACGCCGCTGTGATGCAGAAGGAATGGTTCTGGAACAACGACTACAACCTGCTCAATGGCGTGCACACCCACGGCCAGCGCTACAACCCTTACGGCCCGCAGAACTATCCTGACGAGGTCAAGAAGTCCCGTGAAATGGCTGCCCTGCGTGACCAGCTCATCCTCGATGTGGCGAGTGGCAAAAAGGCGGACCTCGCCGTGGACGACTCCAAGACGCACGTGCTGCCCCCGGTTCCCACCAACTACCAGCCCAGTGTGAAGAACGGCAGTGAGAAGTACCTCTATGGCGACGAGGCCGTGAAAACGCTCTCGGTGCCGGAAGGCTACAAGGTGGAGCTGTTCGCCAGTGAGAAAGAGTTCCCCAATCTCGCCAACCCCATGCAGCTGTCCTTTGATGACAAAGGCCGCCTTTGGGTCGCGGTGATGCCCACGTACCCGCACTATCGCCCGGGCGATGCCCTGCCCGATGACAAGCTCCTCATCTATGAGGACACCAATGGCGACGGCAA
>JBGGMQ010000474.1:0-3261 GCA_041287975.1 Verrucomicrobium sp.
TTCAATCAAGGGCCGAAGCTCGTCCTTCTGCCCCATGAGAGAGCGTCGTTGCAGGAGACGACCCAGAGCCATCTCGGCGAGGCGGCGGTCATCCACATCGGTGAACTTTTTGCCCTGATCCCAGGCTTGCTGGAGGGTGGCGAGGCCGTCCATGAAGAAGCCGTGGCGCCATTCGATCTCGGCAGCCTCCAGCAGGAGAGTGGTGGCATAGCCGCTGTCTGGATGGGCGGCGAGGAAGGCCTTGATGCGGCCGGCGGCCTGGAAGTCCTGCAGTCCTTTGCCTGCGACATGGCTTTGCAGGAGGCTGGTGAAGAGCTTGCGCTCGGGTTCTGCGGCCTGCTTGCGCTGGGTGGCGCGCAGCGGGGTGGCAAAGACCTTGGCCTGGGCGATGTCGTTGGGGGATAGAACCCTGCCCTGGGGGAGATCCAGGACGGGAGCTGTGACCGGGGCGGCTTTGTTGAGGACAATGTCCTTCGCACTGAGGACAGGAGCCGGAGGCACCCAGTCTTCCTTGAAGGTGTCAGGTAGATCGACAAAGCGCGGATCGATTTTCGATACGCTGGCTGAGTCAGTTGACTGTGCCCCTACGTCAGACGGCACCAGGATCAGAGGATGGATCAGCAACAAGGTTGCAGCCGTTGCTCTAAAGGCGATCGACCTGGGGGAGAACAGAGATGTCATGGAAAATGAAATAGGACGGGGGATAAAAGTCGGTGGGAATGCCAGACCAGCCGGGGGACTCAACCTCAAGGCACAAGCACTGCGCCTGGCGGCTTGATGAGCGTGATGGCGGGTGAGGTCACGTCTCCGGGTACCGTTGGCAGAGTGCTGGCCGACGGATCGAGGGGGAAGGCATCAAGATTGTCCGCCACGCCGTCGCCATCGCTGTCGGCGGAGAGGGGGCTGGTGCCTTTGGCCAGTTCATCAAGATTGGAGACGCCGTCGCCGTCTGAGTCGAGGCTCGCTGGATGGATCCCGGCCATCCAGGACGGGCCGTCGAACAGGCCGTCGCCGTTGCTGTCAGCCACGTTGTTCTGCGTGCCCAGCAGCGCCTCCTGCCCGTTGGACAGACCGTCACCGTCGTCGTCAGCAGCCTGGCTGGGGGAGTCATAAACTCCTCCGGCGAGGGCCATGGCTTCCGCGAGATCCAAGACGCCGTCGCCGTCCGTGTCGGCCACCTTGGGGTTCAGACCACACAGGTATTCATCGAGGTTCTTGAGACCATCAGGCGCGGGCAGGTCCACATCGCCAGTGGCAGTTTGGCTCAGGTTGGTGAAGTAGAAGATTTCCCACCAGTCAGCCATGCCATCGGTGTCGGTGTCCACAAACTCGTCGGCCCCCAGGTCCGGCGTGCTGGTCCTTGTCTCACCTTCGATATCTGTGGAGGCGGTGGATAGCGCGGTGACACCGGGCCGGTTGATGGCAGGGCTTCCAGAGCGCAGATGGCTGTCGGCACTCAATCTGGGATTCAAGTTGATCCCGCCGTGCTCCCCGCCCAGCACAATGGTATTCTCAAGGGCCAGGGATGCTAGGGCGTGCTTGTAAATCTGGGTGCTTGTAGGCTGATACGGCGGATTCCACATGATGGAATTGCGAACCCAGGCTGCGGTGCCGCTGCTCAGATAGAGGGCGAGGCCTGAGGCAGAGTAAGAGGTGTCAAACAGCTCCGTGTTGTCCACCACGGTGCAATGATCCATCACCAGACCGCCGGAGTTGATGTTGACGGCTGCGCCGTCAGTTTTGCGATTGCCCTTGATGACGCAATTGGCAAGGCGGGTCACATGACGGAAGTTGGTCGTGGAGATCCTGATGGCCGTGCCTGCCGTCACTCCAGAGTGACTGAGGACGAGTCCGTCGATGGCTGATCCATGCAGGAGCATCGAGAAGATGTCATTGACGGCAGTGGACTGGACCACGGGAGGCGAGTAGCCTTGCTCCGCGAGTAGAAGGATTTTCTTTGTGCTCAATGTCAACCCCCCCTCGGCATAGGTGCCTGGTTTGATGAGAATGATCTTCCAGTCTCCGGCGGCTCCTTTGGCTGCGGTGAGGGCGGTGGCGATGGTGGTGTAAACCCCGGCTCCACCGGCGGGATTGACGGTGTAGTCCACGGCAGGTTTGCTGGCCGCGCTGTTGGGATCTGTGCTCCGGGAGTACTCGTAGAGATTGGGGATGCGGTCTCCATCCCGGTCTGCCATCGTGTCGCGGTAGTCGGTGGGGTTGAGCATCTTGGAGATCTCAAATCCATCGGGCATCGTGTCGTCGTCGGTATCGGTGTCCCAGGGATCACTGCCTGCGGCGAGTTCGGCCCCGTCATTGGCGCCATCTGCGTCTGAGTCTGCCACCACGGGGTTGCTGCCGAAGGCATATTCTTGGGCTGCCGTCAGACCATCGGCATCGGTGTTGGTCGTGCCATTCGACGCAAGATTGCCGAAGAAGCGCATCTCCCACGAGTCCGGCAGACCATCGGCGTCTGAGTCGCGATATTCGTCGGCACCGAGGTCGGGCGGACTGGTTCTCGTTTCACCGTGGATGTCCGTCAGCGAGACGGGTAGAGTCACACCACCGACGGGTTTGATGGCGGGGCTGGCTGCTGTAAGATTGCCAAAGCGATCCACCAGGGGATCGACGTTGGCTGCGCCCTGTTCCCCGCCAAGGATGATGCTGTTGCTGACCGTACAGAGACCGCCGGACACGACTTGGATCTGAGGTATGCCCGGAGTGCTGGTGGGATTCCAGACGATGGAGTTGCGGAGTCTCAAGTAGGTGTCT
Organism: Verrucomicrobium sp.; assembly: GCA_041287975.1. Lineage (GTDB taxonomy): Bacteria > Verrucomicrobiota > Verrucomicrobiia > Verrucomicrobiales > Verrucomicrobiaceae > Verrucomicrobium. The sequence continues at coordinate 2,770 of JBGGMQ010000474.1, forward strand.
TCAGAGACGTAGATCCCCCGGCAGCTGCCGCCCTCACCGTCGATTTCATTGCCCCGGTTGTTGACGACCGTGCAGTGGTCCATCAACACCTCACCCCCGGAGAGGATCACTCCTCCCGTCGGGCCGGCGTTGCTCCGGCTCACGCAATTGACGATGCGCACCTGAGAGCGGAACCCGGACGCGTCGACGTGAATGCCGCCCCAGCCCTGGAAGTTGATGACATTGTGGGTGAAGATGAGCCCGTCGATGACGACGCCGCTGATCTTGGCGCTGACACACGCCGATGTGCCTGTTGATGAAACAACTGGCGGGGAGCCTGCCTGCTCGCCCATGAGCATGATCCTTTTGCCACTCAGGTCCAGCAAGGACTCAGTGTAGGTCCCGGGCTTGACGAGAATGATGCGGCAATCGTTCACGCCCGCCTTCGCCGCGGTGATGGCGGCGGTGATGGTGGTGTGCGTGCCGCCTCCGGCGGGGTTCACCGTGTAGTCT
>JBGGMQ010000475.1:0-3247 GCA_041287975.1 Verrucomicrobium sp.
GGATGACTTCTCCAAACAGATTCTTGGTTTGCAGGGCATTTTGCAACTGTCCAAATCAGCTGTAGCGTTGCCGCCTTGAATGAGAACACTTCCCAGCTTCCTGATTCGCTCTACGAGAAAGTCAAAGAGCGCGCACATGAAGACGGCGTGTCGATCAATCAATTTCTGGCCTCCGCTGCAGCCGAAAAAGTGTCGGCATTTCTCACTGCTGCCTACTTGAAAGAAGAGGCTAAAAAGGGTGATGCCCAAGCTTTCAGATCTGTCCTCAAGAAAGTGCCAGCATCGGAACCTGACAAAGGCGACGAGTTGAGTTGCTCATAGCAAATGAGCCACCCTGCTTCCCATCGCCATATGGATGGCGTCGAGCACCATATCAAGGCGTTTGCCAATGTCTGAGGCAAGGAAGCGAAGGAGCATGTACCCGTTCAACTGAAGAAGCAGGTCCTTGCGACGATCCCTCCGATAAGCTTCGTGGCTGCTCAGGTGTTGATCGCCGTCGATTTCAATCACGAGCCGCAGGCTTTCGCACAGCAGATCGGCTTCCATCTCGCTTCTGTCATCGAACGGAATCGGCAACCGAGCATTCAGTTGGAATTTGCCTTGAGTGGAAGCAATGGATTCCAGCCGGTGATAGAGAAATGCTTCGGAGGCGCTTCTTGCACGTTCGGCACCTTCAGCATCCTCTGCGAACGCACGTGTCACGTGAACAAAACGATTGCCCAGTGGGCTGTCTACACCGTCCTGAATCAATCGGCGGACGCTGGCGGCATAGTCGCTTTTCCATTGAGCATCGACTGGCAGAGGCACCTCTGAGGGCCAGCCGGGCAAAGCGCTCGCAGGCAGCAGAATGGTGTAGCCTGCTGCCTCATATCCCTCGCAGCGTTTGTCGAACATCCTCGAAAGCATCGGCACGTCCAGATCGGCGTAGTCGTAGACTTGAACGACCTTCTTGCCCTCCTGCAGTCGGTGCAATCTCCCAACGTACTGGGCAATAGTTCCCCGCCAAGACACAGGCATGGTGATGAAGAGCGTGTCGAGCCTCGGGTCATCAAACCCTTCGCCAACAAACTTACCGGTGGCGATGACAACCCTTGCTTCGTCCACAGGCAGAGAAGACAACCGGCTCAGCTCCAACAGAAGTTCCTTTTTCTTCATACCGCCTTGCAAAACGACAAGGTGAGGAACCATAGGACGCAGCATCTCCACGAGCTTGTCCAAGTGCGCAGTGCGTTCGGTTAACACTACCGGTGTCCTGCCTGCTCTGACCGAGGTCAGGACATCGTCTCGAATCATCAGATTGCGAAACTCTGACTCTACCAATCCTGTGTAGAGACGTTGAAATTCCATGCGAGCGTCTGATTCTGATTCTCCCGCCGCTCTGAAGCCAGTGGGCCTCACGATCACTTCATGGCTGAAGGGTCTCTCCAACGCCGCAAGCTTCGCACTCACCCGGTATCTAACCGGCCCACACTGCATGAAGATGATCGGATGATGTCCGTCTTTACGCGCCACGGTTGCAGACAAGCCGGTCACAAACTTTGCTTTGGCCCTGCGAGCAACAAGCTCAAAACTCCGTGCCGAGAGATGATGGCACTCGTCGACTACCAAGTGTCCATAGTCTCCCACCAAGTCCTGCACTTGCCCTTTCCTCACGACACTCTGCATCAACGCGACGTCCACCCGTCCAGTGAGTTTCTTGCTCCCGCCGCCCCATTGTCCTATTTCTTTGCGTGGAATCCCAAGAAATTGAGCCAGCCTGTCGACCCACTGCTCCAGCAACTGCTGTCGATGGACAAGCACCAACGTGCTCCTGTCACGGTTTGCAACAAGCCACGTGGCGACCACCGTTTTCCCAAAAGCTGTCGTGGCAGCAAGCACGCCGATATCATGCGCCTTCAGAGCTTCTGCTGCCTTCTGCTGATCTGGTCGGAGAGTGCCTGTGAATAGAAGCCCCAGGCATCCACCTTCATGCCTCTTGTCCTCGACGAAAACCTGAATTTTCAATGCCCGACATACCTCATGCAGATCTCCCAGACAGCCTCTAGGCAAGGCAATGAATTCTCCGTGCTCTTCAGCGCAAGAAATCATTCTCGGCTTGTCATAGGTAGGCAAGCGCATGGCCTGGGCTTTGTAGAATTCTGGATTCTGAAACGTCACCAGTCGGATAAAACGATTCCTTAAACTGGGAGGCAGATCGACTTTCTTCAGATAAATCTGGTCCCCAAGAACCACTGACAAGCGTTCGGGCATCGGACCGACGGGAAGTGCATTGAACTGCCTCGAAGGTCTCAGCGCCCAAGGCTGGCTCCCCTCCTCCTCATTGTCAGGGAGGACGAGGGTGGCTCCAACGATTCTGCCCCTCCCTTCAGCAAACTTTGCTATTTCCTCAACCCTGGCCCGCGACAGTCGCTTCAGCGACGCTAGAAATTCCCACTGATCCGGATGTGGTTGAAAACAGTCTGCATGGTCAACAAAGACACTGTTGCCTTTTTCTCGGGGCCCTTTCTGTAAAGGCAGGGCAATCAGGTTCCCGAATCCACCTTTCGGCAGAGTGTCTTGGTTTGGGAACAACCTGTCATAGGACTTCATTCCAATCTCTGGCCGGCTTTCCATCACCTCTGTCAGTACATGCAGCCCCAGTTTTCGCGCTTGAACCGCAGGAATGGGGCTTTCAAAAAAGATCCACACATGCCCGCCTTCGCCTGACCTGGATCGCTCAATGCATGCAGGGATATCCAGATCACCAAGTACTCTCATGAACGCCGCGCAATCCTCCTTCCAGGCATCGCCATCGAAATCCACAGCCAAGAAACAACACGTCTCATCAAGCAGCATTGGATAGACGCCCAGAACGAAATCCTGACCCACATCATCCTTTCCGGACAAGTGCCAACGAACCACCTCTTCGCTAAGATTTAGGAACCGCTGATTATTGCACTCACTGCACTTGATCCTGGGCTTCTCACAAACTCCCCGGACCCATTCATTGCCACATGCGGGCTGGTATCCGCTGAGGCCGGATTTCTTCGAAGTGAACCTCTTCGCATAGACATCGAGGCGGCCTCGAAACAACTCTCGGAAGAGCCCAATCTTGGCATGGACAGGAGAGGAATGATTCAGCGTGGCTACCATGACAAGCGGGTGTCTCCTCTGCGAGAAGGTCCTAGGCCCCAACCCAAGCCTACTTTTCCTTCCGCTTCTCTTTCACCCGGTCTTCCCGCAGCCACTTCAGCAGGTCAGGCAGGAA
>JBGGMQ010000476.1:0-4095 GCA_041287975.1 Verrucomicrobium sp.
GGACTACACCCAGCACCACCCGTTCAAGGATGACTACCCCAGCAACAAGCGCAGTGTGTACCAGATGACGAAACGGCTCACGGCCAAGCCTTATTTGCAGACGTTTGACGGGGCTGACCCCAATGTCTGCACGAGCACGCGGGACAAGTCGGTGACGGCCTTGCAGGCGTTGTACTTTGTGAATGACAAGTTCGTCCATGAGCAGGCGGAGCGGTATGCCCGGCTGGTGCTGAAGGGCTCCTCGACAGATGAAGCCGGTATGACGCGTGTCTTTGCCGCGCTGTTCGCCCGCGAACCTGATCCGCAGGAAAGGGAGATGCTGCTGGAGCATCTGGGCAAAGTCCGCCAGGGCCTGGGGGACGCTGAGCAGGCCGACACACAGGCGTGGACCAGTCTGGTGAGGAGCCTGTTCCGGATCAATGAATTTTTGTATCTCGACTGACAACCTGAGGCGACCATGAGCTCCACCTTTCACCAACCTCGCCGCGCGTTTTTGCGTTCGCTCTTCAGCAGCTCGCTGTTGATGCCCGGCATGCTGTCAGAGCTGATGGGGGCGGAGGATGAGCCACTCGCACCGCACCAGTCCCATACCCAGGCCAGGGCGAAGCGCATCATCTTCATCTACGCCACCGGCGGGGTCTCGCACATCGACACCTTTGACCCGAAATCCATCGCCAAAGGGCGCGATGGCACCGGGCAGAGCAACCTGATGGGCAACATCTTTGGTTCGGGGTACAACAAAAACTGCGGCACGGAGGTGAGTGACATCTTTCCGCATGTGCGCAATGTCATGGACGAGATCTGCCTCATCCGCTCGATGAAGGCGTCCCACTTTGACCACTCGGAGGCGACCTTGGGTATGCACACCGGGTCGCCCACCTTTGCCCGGCCGAGCATCGGCTCGTGGGTGAGCTATGGACTGGGCACCTTCAACCAGAACCTGCCCAGCTTCATCGTCATCGCGCCGCACCTGCCCTATGGCGGCACGCAGGTGTACGCCAGTGACTTCCTGCCCGCCTGCCACCAGGGCACGCGGGTGATTCCTGGAAACAACCCCATTGCCAACCTGCGTCCACCGGAGGCGGGGCGGGATCTTCAGAACCTGGAGCTGGACCTGGCGGGACGGCTCAACCAGCGGCACTTTGCCAGCCGGGCTCATGACACGGCTCTGGCGGCCCGCATCAAATCCTTTGAGACGGCTTTCCAGATGCAGCAGGCGGCGCCTGAGGCCTTTGACCTGAGCCAGGAGCCGGCTCACATCCGGGAGTTATACGGTCTGGACCGAAAGGTGAAAGGGGCAGGCGCGGACTTTGCCTGGCAGTGCCTCGTGGCCCGCCGTCTGGCAGAGCGTGGGGTTCGTTTCATTGAACTGATCGACACGGGTTCACGACCCAACTGGGACTCCCACGGCGAGATGAAAGATCATGCCGACCTGGCGTACAATGTGGACCAGCCCACGGCGGCCCTGATCACGGATCTGAAGCAGCGCGGCATGCTGGATGACACCCTTGTGGTCTGGGCCACGGAGTTCGGCCGCACTCCGGGCCGGGAGGGGACGAATGGTCGCGGGCATCATCGTGACTGCTTCAGCATCTGGGTGGCTGGAGGAGGGTTCAAACGCGGACATGTGCACGGGGCCACGGATGACATCGGCAAATATCCCACTGAAGCCCCGGTGGAGGTGCATGATCTGCATGCCACGATTCTCAGCCAGTTGGGCATGGACCATGAGAAGCTGACCTTCAGGCATGCAGGCCGGGACTTCCGCCTCACGGACGTGCACGGGAATGTCCTGACAGAGCTGCTGGCGTAGGTGGGAGACTGGGTCAGGCGGGCATGGTCGCTGGAGCCGCGCGGTTCCATGAGACCACATCCTCCTTGCGGAGAACCGTCACCACCTCGCCGTGATTCCGCATGCTGCAATCAATCTCCCAGTTGAAGCCATGGTCGCGTTGCAGGCGGATGAACATCTCCAGCATGTCGGCCTGGGTCCAGACGTGAAAGTGGATGTCCACATGGGGCTTGGCCCGGACGGTCCCCTCGGACTCGACCTGGGACGGGTCAAGGCCGTGGGCGCCCATCAGGTAGTCCAGATAGTGCTGGTAGAGCGAAGCGGAGGGGCCGTTGCGATCATCCTCTTCCAAGTGCTCGAAGGGGGTGACTTCGCGCTTGTAGTCAAAGGTGTAGCGCTTGTCCGGCAGGGTGATGAAGAGGGCACCGCCAGTTTTCAGCTTGCTCCAGAAGACCCGCAGGGTGCCGATGACATTCTGGCAGTGCTCCAGCATGTGATTGGCAATGATGTAGTCCTGCGAGCTGTTGGCGATGAGGTCCAGCGTCTCACCATTGCCGATGTAGTCGATCTCCGCCAGGGTCTCCTGGCTGAGCTCGGGCAGCCGCTTGCGGGAGTCGGCGGCGCTCATGTAGTCATAGTACCGGGTGCGGGCACCGGACGCGGTGGGAGTGGCGCGGTGCAGCGCTCCGATCTCCAGCCCGTCGCCACGCAAATAGCGGAGACTCAGGAGTTTCCGGGGATCCAGGGAAGCCAGCAAGTGGCCGAGGGACTTGCCCTGAGACTCCACCCCTTCGTTGTCTCGGAACTGGCCCAGCAACTCGGTGAGGTCTGTCTGGCACTTCAGGAGCCGCCGGTCTTTCTCCTTCAGTTTCTCCCGGGTCGCGTCGAGCTTGGCTTGCAGGGTGGTGGCAGTTTTGGCCCGGACGAACGGCATCTTCATGGTGACGGAGAAAAACCAACATCGTTGACCAAGCAGCAAGTGCGCCTGTGAGAGTTCAACGATTGTCGCGAGGCATGGTGGCTCCTGCATTCCGGTAGCCGCTCATGATTCAGGCTACGTCTCTCAGTACGTGGCGCGGCCACCGGTGAGGTCGAACGTCGCGGCCGTGCTGAAGGAGCAGTCGGAGGAGCACAGCCACGCTGCCATGGCTGCGGCCTCCTCCACTTTGCCGAAACGGTTCATGGGGATCTTTGACCGCATGTAGTCCACATGCTGGGTCGTAAGCTGCTTGAGGATATCGGTCTCGATCACCGCAGGCGTGATGCAGTTCACACAGATGTTCTCCGTGGCCAGCTCCTTGCCGAGAGACTTCGTCAGGGCAATGACCCCTGCTTTGGCGGCGCTGTAGTGCGAGGCATTGGGATTGCCTTCCTTGCCAGCCACCGAAGCGATGTTCACGATGCGTCCGTAGCCATTCGCAAGCAGGCTGGGCACCACGGCACGGCAGCACAGGAAGACCCCGGTGAGATCAATGTCGACGACCCGCCGCCAGTCGGCTGGATCCATCTCCCAAGTGCGCGCATTGGTGCCCGCGATACCGGCGTTGTTGACGAGGATGGAAATGGCACCAAAGCGCTGCAACGTGTCCTTGGTGGCAGCGGACACGGAGGTTTCGGAGGTGACATCCACCGTGGTGGCGTGAACTTTTGCCGGTTGATTCAATGCCTCCTTGGCGTTCTCCAGGGCACCAGGGTCCATGTCCCACAGACAGACACTGGCCCCGCTTTCCAGGAGCCGTTTGGCAATGGCAAAACCGATGCCGCGGGCGCCGCCCGTGATGATGGCTGTCTGGCCGTGAAGGTCGTATTGATTCATATGAGTGCGGCATGATTCCACTGTGGCCTCTGTCAGCGAGGGCCAATACTGTGCATTTTGTGATGCGGAACTTTCGGGACTTGAACGGGCTGCCTAGTGGTTGTCCCGTGGCACGGCGGCACCTACATTCCGGTAGCAGGTGGCGAAGTCCAGGCACATGCCCGTGCTGAGCTGGCCGGCGCAGCGGCGGTGAATCTCCTGCCAGGGCGTTTGGTTTTCCATCACGGGCGGTACCCAGGCTTCGCGGCGGCGGGTGAGCTCCTCCTCGGGGAGCAGCACATCACAACGGCAGGTGTTGAGGTCGATGATGATGCGGTCGCCTGTTTCCAGCAGGGCCAGGCCGCCGCCCACGGCGGATTCCGGGGAGGCATTCAAGATGCTGGGGCTGGCGCTCGTGCCGCTCTGGCGACCATCGCCGATGCAGGGCAGCTCCGTGATGCCGCGACGGACCAGGTAGTCAGGCGGTGTCATGTTCACCACCTCCGGC
>JBGGMQ010000477.1:0-10366 GCA_041287975.1 Verrucomicrobium sp.
ACCATCGTCAACAGCCCCCACGGTCCCACCCAACTCAAAGACGGCCGCCTTCTCTACGCTGGCAAGCAGCTCTGGACCAAGGAGAAGAAGATTGGCGTGTGCGAATCCAAGGACGACGGCCAGACCTGGCAGTGGCTCGCAGACCTGCCGGTGCGTGAAGGCGATGGTGCCGCCCAAGGCTACCACGAGCTGCATGCGGTGGAGGCAAGCGATGGCACGCTGCTGGTGCAAATCCGCAACCACAACAAGAACAACTCCGGCGAGACCTTGCAGACCGAGTCCACTGACGGCGGCAAAACCTGGAGTGCCCCTCACCCCCTCGGCGTGTGGGGTCTGCCGTCGCATCTGCTCCGGCTTCGAGATGGCCGCCTGCTCATGACCTATGGCCATCGACGCAAACCCTTCGGAAACCAGGCCCGCCTCAGCACCGATCACGGCAAGACCTGGGGTGCCCCTCTCATGATTTCCGAAGACGGCAAGGGAGGCGACTTGGGCTACCCTTCGACGGTAGAGCTGGCAAATGGCGACCTGCTGACCGTCTGGTATGAGTCCATGAAGGAACCCCAAAAAGCGGTGCTACGCCAGGCTCGCTGGGCCCTGGAAGGGTGACGAGTTCGAGGAGAACTGTGCCCGACCGTGTGAAAATGGTATCTTCCGGGCACAGAATCGTCCTACACTTGCGGCCCCCACCATGAATTTCTGGCCTTTCAAAAAGAAGAAGAAGCCGGCCCCCGTCCCCACTCCGGCTGCAACCCCGAATCCTGAAGAATCAATAACGGCGCCGCCCCCGCCATTGGCCGACGCCGCCTCTTCTGCGGCAGAGGTCGCCGCTGAAGTTCCGAAGGCTGAGTCTCCTGCAACCCCGCCTCCTTTGCCGACAGCAGGGGAAGCATCTTCAGCGCCTGCTGCGGAGGCAGAAGCAACTTCGTCACCCCCAGCCGAAACATCCGAGCCTGCGGTCGCTGAGGCCGCCCCAGCCACTGCCACTGCCGTCGACGGGCCGCCGGCAGAGACTGCCCCGCCCAGCGCTGCAACGGAAACTCGCAAGCCAGCTTTCACACCGCCAGTGCTGGCTCCCGAGCCTCCGAAATACGGGCCTCCTGGCGCCCAGCCGGTGACCCCACCAGCGCCGCCCCAGGACATCACCTCACGGAAATTCACCCCCAAGCTGGCTCCAGAGCCGCCGCCAGTGACCGCGCTGGATGGCATTCTGGCCGCTCCTCCCGCCCTGCCCGCTTTCCCTTCCATCAATGAGGTTGCCCCTGCACCCGTTCCAGAAGCTGCATCGAAATCGCTGGAAGCTTCCGATGTGATAGAACCACAGCAGCCCGTGGCCGAGCAGCCCGTGGCCGAGCAGCCCGTGGCCGAGCAGCCCGTGGCCGAGCAGCCCGTCGCAGAGCAGCCCGTGGCCGAGCAGCCCGTCGCCGAGCAGCCCGTCGCAGAGCAGCCCGTGGCCGAGCAGCCCGTGGCCGAGCAGCCCGTCGCAGAGCAGCCCGTCGCAGAGCAGCCCGTGGCAGAGCAGCCCGTGGCCGCCGCCACTCCAGAGTCCGAACCCGTTCAGTCCGCAGATCCCACGTTCAGCACACCAGTGTCGGTGGACGGCTTCACGCTGCACGATGATGGCACCTGGTCTTTTGACGCCTCGCATCCCGCCTATCAGCATCTTCAGTTGGGCGTTCCACCGCTGACGCTCACGATTCCCATTGTCGCGAGCCACTCGGCTGACGGCGATGTCGCGTCTCAAACGCTCGTCATCTGTCTGCAGGGCACGGTCAGCGCCCCCGTGATCGGAGGCGTCACCCAGGTGGTGCGCTATGAAGGAGACTCACGGGTCAGCGGACACTTCGTAAACATTGAAGGCACCGGAGGCGATGCGGAGCTCGGTTACTTTACCAGCACCCAGGCCCCGGGCTTCACGCTGAACGCTGACGGCTCTTATATCCTCGATCCCGCCGATCCGGCATACGGCCATCTCACTCCTGGCGAGTGCCAGATCTATGCCATTCCGGTGGCGCTGGCAGATGCTGGCGGGGTGCTCGATACCAAAGAACTGGTCATCTGCATCGCTGGCACATCCGGCGAGCCTGCGGTGGCTTCCGTATCAGCCCACGACGCCCGTGGCTCGGGCTCGATCCTGCGGGGCCAGCTTTCTCCAGGGTCAGGCACAACCTCGGTGGTCTGCCAGACCTCCAGCGTCGTTCCCGGGTTCACCCTGAATTCAAAAGGTGCCTGGATCTTTGCCTCCTCGCACCCTGCGTACGACGACCTGAAAGCGGGCGCCGTCCGGACCATCACGATCCCGGTGACGGTCTCAAGTGGTGAGGCCGCAACCGCCGAAGCGAGAGCGATCAGCATCACGCTCCAAGGAACAAGTGCAGCCCCGGCGCTCAGCGCTGTGGTGGCCGATGCCGATCCTGAGGGCCGTTCTGTGCAAGGTGCCCTGGGTGCTCACGGGGGCGAAAGTGCAGACTTCTTCACCTATGCTTACATCAACACGCTGCCGACTGGATTCAATCTGGGCATCGACGGCACCTGGAGCTTCGAGGCAAGCACTGCTGGATATGGGCATCTCGCCCCGGGCTATACCGAGAATGTCGTGGTCAATGTTCGTGCAGAAGACAGCGGCGGAAACATTGAGAGTTCCACCGTGACGATCACGATCCACGGTGCCGCCAGTGGTCCCGCCCTGGGCTCCGTGGTCATCTCCACTCACCCTGGGGAATCGGAGGCCTATGAGCCAGAGGCGGCTTCCGGGCCTGCTGACGAATACGAGTACCTCTTTGATGACAACCCGCATCCGGGGAACCTGGACGAGTTGCCAGAAGGCTACAACGGCGGGCCTCTGACCTATGAGGGAGAGACCGCACCAGACGCTCCGGAGAGTCTTCTCCTGGATGATCCCGAGGGTCCGCAGGACAGCTCATCAGAAGTGAAGGATGCCCTGCAAAACCTCGGCTTTGCCCCTCCGGACCATGAAACAACTCACGGCACGCCGCAGCGGGAGTCCCTGCGTCAGCATTGAACCCTAACAGGTCTTCCGACGGCGGTGGAGCAGGGCCATGCTGCATCCCACCGTCAGAAGCATCCATCGGCCAGGCTCTGGAACGGCGGCTACAGTGATGTAGCCACCGGAAAGGAAGTTGGAGCTATCAAAGGTGTAGGTCGAACCCAGGCCGGCAAAGGTGCCGTCGTAGTTGAGAGTGGCGCTGCGATCCTGGACTGCCGTCATGACCAGGGCCCAGTCCACGAGGTAGAATCGGGCACCCTCCACAAAGGCGTCGCTACCTGTAAGATTGGACACGGTGATGCTCCCCAAAGCGCCACTGAAGGTGCCGCTCAAGGTGAGATAGTCCGCTGACGTTGTGTCCACAGAGCTGCCACCGCTGGTGTTGAAGACGTCCAGAAGGATGGAGCCGCTGTTGGTCAGAGTGGAGCCGAAGACCAGTTGCTGGCCTGCGGCACCGTCACCGACTTTGAGGCTGACTCCCGAGCTGATGGTCACGGCACCCGTGCCCAAGGCGGAAGTTGAATTCGCCACGACGGTGCCTCCGCTGAGGGTGGTGCCACCCGTGTAGGTGTTCGCCCCACTGAGCCGGAGGGTGCCCGCACCCTGCTTGGTCAGACCGCCGGTGCCCGTACCTGAGATGACGTCATCAAGAGTCGTGTTGAATCCGTTGGTGTCGAACTTCGTGCTTGTCGCGGTACTGAGCACCAGAGCCAGATTGTCAGAGAAGTCGGTCAGGTTCGCGGAAAGCTTCACGGTGCCGCCTGCGAGGCTGATTCGCCCTTCTTCGACGTTCTGGACAAACTTCTGCTGTGTCACAACCGTCCCACCCAAGCCGACGACGACCTCGCCAGCCACGTTGCTGTCTGCGCCGACCACACCCCGACCGACCAGGACATCACCGGTGCCCTGGAAGCGGACTTCACCGGTGCCCGAAACGGTAATCGAGGCGGTGGTCGAGCCGTCAAAACCGATGCTGGCGCTGCTGCCGGTATAGGTGAGGACGCCGCCGGTGACCGCGATCCGGCCATTGAAGCCACCGAGGCCCGTTACGGCCAGGGAGCCGCTCTGCGCCCAGGTGCCCTGGGTGATGTTGAGCAAGGCGCCGCGTCCCAGGCTCAGCGAACCCGCATTCGTCACAGTCCCCGCTGAATTCAGGGTCAAGCCAACGCTCGCTCCTGTGGCCACGGAGATGCTTTTGCCGGAGATGACGTTGATCGTCGAACCCGTGGCAAAGGACAGGGTCGAGGCAGTGGCCGCATTCACAAGATAGCCGCCCGTGGCGGCGCTTTGGTTGCCTTGCACTGTCAACGTGCCACCGCTCACCGTGGTGAGGCCTGTGTAGGTGTTGGTGCCGGAAATCACCCATTCATTGGCACCTGCCTTCGTGAGGCTGGTGGTGCCGCTGCCATCCACGATGGCACCCAGCATTTCGTTCTTCACCCCAGTGGCGCTGGTGCCTCCCAAGGTTAGCGTCTTGGCACCAGCACCCGTTGCGGTCATGTCAGAAGTGAATTTGAGCGCCCCCACCCCGTTGGCTTCAACGGCAACGGCTGAACCTGCCGTGCCAGACAGGTTGAGAGTGCGGTTGGTGGAGTGTCCATCGGCGAGCGTGCCCGCATAACGGAGGGTTGCGGCAGTGGCGGCACTGCCCAGATGGATGGTGGAGCCCTGCCCCAGGGCGCTGGCCACCCCGGCATCAGCGATCGTGTTGAATTCAAGAATGCCAGCGCTGGCTGTCACGGTGCCGCTAAAGGTATTGAGGGCGTTGAGTGTCTTCGTCTGCGCACCGTTGAAAACAAGATTGTCGTTGCCGTTGAGAATGCCGTTCAACACGATGTTTGCCGTGCTGGCCGTAACGGTGAAGGTGAGCACGCTGCTGGTGGTGAAATTCCAGGCACCGCTCAGCGTGAGCGTACCGGTGCCAGCGTTGATGAAAGAATAGCTGCTCCCGGTGTGGCCCCAGTTCCAGGTGCGGTTCGAGGAAGCTTCCCCTCCTGTGTAGCTGAGGCTGCCGAAGCTCGTGCCGTCTGCCACCGTGATGGAGGATCCCGCTCCCAGAGCACTGGCGACGCCGGAGTCTGCGATGGACGAGAAGGAACCGCCCCTGCGGTTGTAGCTCACGTTCCCTGTGAAATCGTTCGCGTTGTTCGTGAGATTCAGAGTCCCCGTCCCTCCCCCAAGGATGACCCCGCCGGTGCCGGTGATCTTGGCAGCGATGTTCCAGACGCCTGTGGTACTGGTGTTCCCAAAGGTTCGGGTGGCTCCGTTGAGGTCTAGGACGAGCGAATCCGCAATGGTGACGGTCGTGTCAACATTGGCACCCGAGGCACGAAGGTTGCCATTGAGAGTGATGGTCCTTGTACCGCCGCTGCCGGCGAGGGTGGTGCCGCCCGAGATGGTGTCGATCTGAAAGTCCAGGTTGGTCGTGATGTCGGCATTGAACAGCAAGCTGGTGGGAGGGGCGGTGGCTGAGAAAACGCCGTTGATGGTGCCGCCGCTCCAGTTGGCGGCATCATTGTAGATGCCGTTTCCGGCGGCACCGGTCCACTGGCCCTGCGCACCTCCCTGCACCAGCGTCCAGAGAAGGAGGATGAGGGTCGCAAAGACGGACGGGGAGAATGAAGGACAACTGGGTCGGGACATGGCGGTTTTCTGTGTGGACGTCGGGCTGACTTTCCTTGAACCCCTGTCAGCTTCCAACGACTGCCCTCATCCAGGCAAAACGCCAGCCGGAGTTCTGTAGCGAGTATTCGCTACAATGCGGCACCTGCTCCTTCAAAGATAGCATGGGATTATGGAAATAACAACAACTCCGTCCGGAATTCGGACGGAGATCCCGCATTGGAAGTCTTGGGGTGGCGCGGAGGCCCGCCACTCCTTTACTGAGGTTGTGCTAGTCGGGGCGCAGGGTACGGACGCTGCCGTTCACGGGATCAACCATGATGGTGATGAAGTTCGCCGGCAGCACATCTCCCGCCAGATCCTGCTCCTGGGCCAGCGTGAGACTCCAGTGCCCGCTGCCTCCCAGGTTCGTGGAACCATCCGGCTGAAATTTGAAGGTGGAGGCGGCCAGGCTGGTGCCCGCTGCCGCACGGGAGAGGGTGAACTCCTTCGGAGGCTCCTGCCCTGCGCCGCCGTTGTGGGCCGGATCCAGAAGGGACGACCAGGAGCCTGAACTGGTTCCGGTGGCGATGACCACACCGTCATCGAAGGTGGTGAGCGGCTGATACGGCGCATCCCCCACCCAGATCTGGCTGGCGCGATACTGGGCGTTAGAGCCTGGCTGCTGGGCATCCACGTAGGAGAAGAAACGCATCTCCACCGGCTTGTTCAACCGCACGGCGGTGACGCGCGCCAGGTTGATCTGGTTGGTAAGGTTGGAGGCGGCGGATCCCAGGCGGTTGCTTTTGATCACCTGATTGGCCACTGGAGCCATCAGGGCCATCAGCAGTGAGACGATGATCATGACGAAAAGCATCTCGATCAAGGTGAAGCCGCGGCCGGCCACGGCGGGCAGTGTATTCTGGCGGGAGGATTTCATCACATCAATTGTTGGTGCTCCATTTGGCCGCCCGGATGGGCACGGTGGTGGTGAACACCTGGAAATTGAGCTTGAGCTCAGCGAGCCGGGTGGAAAGCGCGGAGATGTCAGCTTCGTGGTGGCTTGCCTCCTTGAACCAAGTCGTGTCGACAAGTTCAGCCGTGGAGCCCGTGTCCCGTTCATAGCGGCTCGCAGAAGCTTCGTCCAGCGCCACCATGGTGACCTGCACTGTAGGAGGGAGCTGATGCCGGCTCTGGGCAGCGGTGGCTCCGGAGGACGAGGTCAGAAACATGCGTGAATCATACAGATAGTCCGGAGCGACATCGTAGTCGTGCGCGGTCGTAGAGCCCGCCGGGACAGGGCTGCGGGCGCTCACCACAAGCGCGATGATGTTCTCCGCCAGAGGCCGGCTGACCAGCAGTGGCGGTGTGACCGTCTCATCGCGGACGATGGCGCTGGAGTTAAACCAAGCCGTGGTGGCGGCGAAGGTGGCGGTCGTTTGCCCCTTAAACCCCGAAGGCACTCCGCCTGGAGGCGCATAGACCTTCAACCGCTCTGTCGGCTGGCGAAATTCCATCAAACGGCAGCGGCGGCGGGCTGTGACCCGGGTGCCCAGAAAGGAAGGGCGCGTCCCGAGAGTGGCATCCTCTTCATAGCTCAGGTAGTAGCCCCAGGCATTGAGGCTGCTGTTGAGCTCCTGGTAGGAGGCGTCATCGGCCACACCCATGGGCGCCTGGAAGAAAACGGCGTGCGTGAGTTTGGACTGGAGCCCGGTTTGATTGAGCAGTGTGCTGGCCGGACCGCTGACGAAATGCAGCTCGGACTGCCGCACATAACGGGTGGGAGCCTCCGGGTTGTTGTAGTCCCAGTAGGTGTTCAACGTGGCCTGGCTCAGCCGGCGGGTGATGGACTCAAACGCCACCCGGGCCTCGCGGTACTGCTCCACACGTGACTGGGCGCTGCTGTACACTTTCTGGGTGACCGCCAGGGTGTTGACCAGCAGCGTCATGATGAGGCTGAGGATGGTCACGCTCATGAGCACCTCCACCAGAGTGAAGGCACCGGACGCTAAGAGACGGGGCTGTCGTTGGGTGCGGTTCATGGAAACGAACTAGGGCTACCGGCTGGTTTTGACCGCCAGGGTGCACACCTGCCGGTGCTGACGGGGATTGGTAAAACGGTCGGCGCTGGAGGCCGGCTTATCCGTGATAAAGATGCGTACCTGACGCAGGCTGTCACTGGGCACCGTCGAAGTGGCAGGCAGTGTTGGAGGCAAGGCTCCCACGGAGATCCGGGCCGTGAAGACCGTCCATGGCGGCTCGACGCCACCAGTACCACTGGAGGTGTGCAGCTCGTTGCCTTGCGAGTCGAAGTAACAGATCTTGCCGTTGTAGTCGGCCAGATTGGAAGTGTCCTTCCAGTCACTGCCTTCCAGTTTGGCCAGCAGTTCCTGGGCGATGCGCGACTCAATGGTGTCGTTCACCGAGTTGCGCAGCATTTCCATGCCGCCGGGCATGGTGGCCACCACGGAGAAGACGCCGAAGGAAACGATGGCCATGGCGAGGGCGACTTCTACCAGGCTAAATCCGCTTCGCGGAGAGGAAAGACTAGAAGACGAAAGACAGAAGACCTGAGGTCGGGGGAGTTTGGGTGTCAGGCGGGACAGCCACGAGCTCGGGATGCGGTCGCCTTGCTGATCGTGATTTGCTTGTATGTAAGGGTTCATGGAGAGAACTGCCGGCGTTGGATGATGCGGTACTGGTAGTAGCGGTCGAGAGTCTCCTCGTCGTCGGCTACACCGTTGGAGTTGGTGTCATTGGGGGAGGCAAAGTCTGGCAGTTCGGGATCATTGGGATCGATGTAGCGCTCGATCAGGCAGGAGCCGCGATACTCCCCGCCGATCAGATCCACATCCTCGTCCCACTCGGCGGGATCACCTGCCCGCGACTTGCGCAGGGACTGCACCCGGAGGTGGATGTTGTAGGTGTTGGACCGGGTGGTGAGCCTGGGATAAAGCTGATTGTAGGGAGCCTCGCGAAGGTTGTCCCCGGTCAGGCGCTGGCTCTGCCACCAGGAGTCCATGCTGCTGTAGCTTGCTGCGGGATAGGTGGGCGTATTCCCGCTGGTCTTGGGCACGAGGGAGACGGTGCAGATCTCCGAAGCGGACCGAAACAGGTCCCCTGAAGCAAAGCGGTTTTCAAAGCCCTTGAGGGTTCCGTTGATATGATCGGGATCGATCTCCAGCCGGTAGTTCGCCGCATAGGTAGTCCCCGTCTGCGCTTTGTAGTTGTTCACTTCAGAGTCGGGGATGGCCGTCAGGCGGGTGCTTTTCAAAAGAGCATGCAATCCCGTGCGGCGCTTCACGTAGCGGAAGGGCATGATCTCATAGTTCATATTGATCTTGCCCGCAGTGGAGAACGGCTCGCTGATGGCATAGGGCTCTACGATGGGCATCCAGAAGAGGTCCAGCCAGAGGTGGTCTTGGGGAAACTGCAGGCCGTAGTGTTCCGTCCCGCCAGCGGGATGGGGATTGAAGAGGAGTGTCTGCCAGGGCTCAGGCTTGCCCGTCGTTTTGCCGAACACCCCCGTGGGCAGGGAGCCGTACATGACGGCTGAAGCGATCTGGCGGTTGGGCGAATAAGTGATGTTGTCCGTCTCCGCCGCCTGGCTGCCGTTGGCACCGTCGCCGAAGTTCGCGGAAACAAACCCCAGAGCCAGCCCGCGAGTGAAATAGCCGCGATTGGTCGCCCCTTCATCCGCCTTGTTCACGTACGGTCCGTCTTCCTGAAGGTCATATCCCGTATCCCAGTCGCCGGGGGCGTCATATTGATTTTTGGCCCCGTTCAAGGCACCGGGCACAAACGGCACTGCCGCCTCCGGATAGTTCAAGTTCTCCACCAGGCGGCCACCGGTTTCGGCATTTTTGTACACTGTGGTCCAGTCTTTGCGGAACTGGCCACGCGCGGGATCATACCCCACACGGAGGCTGGCCCCACGCAAGTTGGTGTGAGGAGCGAAGTAGTCCTTCTCCGTCGCATCCAGACTGGACCGGTAGGCGATGAGCCGCATGTCACCCCGTGCTTTGTCGGCAGGGTTCACCGTCATGGCATACACGGTGTCGCCCGGGTAGACGAGGTTGTTCATCAGGAGTGCCGAGATGTTGACGCGGGCCGTACCAACAGGGGTGGGAAGGCTGGCGTTGAAGCGTTCGCGGTAGTCGAGGTTGATGATCTTGGCATTGTTCACATCCGCCACTTTGCCGACATCATTCACAGCGCTGGTGCGCTTGGGCACCGGCAGGGTCTGGGCGGGGAAGTCGATCTTCAGCGTCTGGATGTTTGTGCCATCCTGCAGGTTCACTTTCACCGTGGCGGTGCCTCCGTTGAAGGAGAAGGACGTCTTGCCGGCCACATCCACATCTGCCACCGAGGCCCACACATCGAACTGTTGATTCGCCGTGCCGGCGGAAATCAAATTGCCGCCGAATCCCGACTGGTATTTGAAGAACTGGCCCCCTGGCGATGGCAGCGCCGTCTTGTTGGCAATCCAGGTGTCCGCCGTGTAGTACCCCTCATTGTAGTTCACGTTGAGCAGTCCCGTGTTGCCTGCAACATCCGACATTCGCAGGGGGGCATCGTCCGCCTTGAATCCTTTGATGTCCGTGACCTGGAGCTGGTACTTCTGATTGAAGGCGGACTGACCCGGGCTGATGCAATAGGGCTGGATGACCACCCGCGCCTTCATCTTGAGCGTCTTCACATCACTGGCGTTGGTGGTGTCGACCTGGGTGGGGTAAAAGATGAGAGCGGCCTGGGCCA
>JBGGMQ010000478.1:0-4559 GCA_041287975.1 Verrucomicrobium sp.
CCGTTCAGTGCGCCGGGGCAAAGCACGCACAATCACCACGGACACCAGCACACCCCATCCAAGGAGAGGCGACGTCCCCGTCGCCATTGACCGCACCAGACGGCCAAACACGACCATCATCAGCGAAGCCCAACACCTCCGCTCACCAAGGCGACCTGGAGATTGCCTCTCCCAGTCGCTGACACGTGCTTTCACACTCCAACACCCACAGCCGGCACAGACGTCGACGTCCCCGGAATTCCCGGCGAGCCGCCGGAAACGGCAGTCCCCGCAAGCGCGGTTCCTGCGCAGCGGCCAGTAGTTCGATTGTCCCAACCGTTCAGTCGCGTCACTCCTGACGTCCGAGGCAGGTGGACACACATCAGTTTCTCAAACCCACTGAGCATCAGTCTCCAACAAAGACTCAAGAGTCCAATCATCCAGCATCCCCATCTTACAAAATCCCACCTCTGACCTGCAACAATCTTTCTTCTCCCCACATCTTTCATCTCCCTCGCCCCGAGCACAATTTCCCATGAATCTTGCCATTCCTGTCCAAATTGCCCCGGATTGCGGCGTATATTCCACCCGCCAATTCCCAGGCACGCCCACGCCGCCTCATAACATTTCACTTTTCGCTTCCTACTTTTTACTCTCCTCCTTTCCGTGATCCGAAAGCTTGCCCTTCCCCTGCTGACCTTCGCTGCCGCTTCGAGCCTGCATTCCGCTCCCACCCCAGCAGCGGCCGACTCCCCCCAGACTTTTTCGTTTGAAGGCGATGGCTTTGATACCTGGACGGACGCTGGCAGCGCCTTCGGCAGCGGCCCCGCGGCAGGCCCGATCAAAGGGATGAACGGCACCGTCACCGGCTTCGGCGGGCACGCCTTCGCCTGCTCCGGGCACGGTGGGGACAAGGCCACGGGCTCGCTCACCTCCCCGGAGATCCTCGTCGACGCCTCCCGACCTTTTCTGCACTTCCTCATCGCCGGTGGTAGTCTCGCAGGCCAGACCGCTGTCCAGCTCCTCTCAGACGGCAAGGTCGTGCGCGAGGCCACGGGCAAGAACAGCCTGCAACTCCAGCAGATTGCCTGGGACCTCGCTCCTTGGGTGGGCAAGAAGGTCCAGCTCCGCATCATCGACCAGTCCACCGCCTCCTGGGGCCTGATCGCCGCAGACGAGTTCACCTTCTCCGGCGACAAGGCTCTGGTGCTGAAGACCACGCCCGCCCCCAAGAGCAAGCCTGGCAAAGCCGCCGAGGTCAACGCCATCGAACTCGTCTCCACTTCCGAGATCCCAGGAAACAACATCCCCAAGGGCACCAGCCTGAAAATCTTCGCCACCCATGAGGGCGAGCAGATCACCAGCCCCACCGCTTTCGCCTTTGATGAGAAAGGTGCCCTCTATGTCACGGAGACGCACCGCTTCCGCTACGGCATCCATGATGACCGGAACAACCGCTTCTGGTACCTGGATGACATCGCCTCCCAGACCACGGCCGACCGCCGCACCATGCATGAGAAGTGGCAGGCCAAGGTGCCGCTGGGGCCCATGACGGAGAAGTCTGAAATCATCCGCAAGCTCACCGATGACAATGGCGACGGCAAAGCCGACAAGATGACCGTCTACGCCGATGGCTTCAACGACATCCTGGATGGCACCGCCGCCGGCGTCTATGCCCAGGACGGGCGCGTGTACTTCGCCTGCATCCCCAAAGTCTACTCCCTGCAAGACAAGGACGGCGATGGCAAAAGCGACCAGCGCGACGTCGTGCAGGACGGCTTCGGCGTGCGAGTCTCCCTCTCCGGGCATGATCTCAATGGCTTCGTCCTCGGCATGGATGGCCGCATCTACGGCACCGTGGGCGACCGTGGCTACAGCTTTACCACGAAGGAGGGCGTCACCTACAAGTCTCCCGACCAGGGCGCGATCTTCCGCTTTGAACCCGATGGCTCCAAGTTCGAGGTCGTACACACCGGTCTGCGCAACCCCAAGGAGCTCGCCTTTGACGAGTACGGCAACGGCATCAGCGTGGACAACAATTCCGACCAGGGCGATCCCGCGCGCGTGGTGTACATGATGGAGGGGGCCGACTCCGGCTGGCGCATGCAGCACCAGGCACTGCACACCTTCCGGGATGACATCGGCCTCCCTGAGCGGCCCATTTCCCCCTGGATGACTGAGAAGATGGCCGAGACGCGGAACCCCGCCCAGCCAGCCTACATCCTGCCGCCCGTGGGTGCCATCACCAGCGGCCCCTCCGGCCTCACCTACCACCCCGGCACGGGTTTCCTCGAATCCGAGCGCGGCCGTTTTCTCGTCTGCGACTACCGGGCCAACGGCGCCAGCTCCGGCATCTGGTCTTTCAAGGTCGCCCCGGACGGCGCGGGCATGCGGTTCCTCGAACCCTACAAGCTCAACTGGGGCGTCTGCGCCACGGATGTGGAGTACAGCTATGACGGCCGCCTCTTCGTCGCCGACTTCATCAGCGGCTGGGAATCCCACGACGCAGGCCGCATCTACGCTCTGAGCGCAGATTCCGCACCAAATGGCGGACGCACGCCCGATGTGGCCAGGCTCATGGCGGAGGGTTTCAACCAGCGTTCCAATGACGATCTGGCAGGCCTCCTCCTCCATGCCGACCAGCGCGTGCGCCTGCGTGCCCACATCGCCCTCGCCGCCAAGGAAGGCAGCACCGCCCTCCTTCTCAAGGCCGCACAGGATCCAGACAAAAAACATCTCTTCACCCGTCTGCATGGCATCTGGGGTCTCGGCATCCGCGCCCGCAAAAGTGCCGACCAGGAAGCCGCCCCAGCCCTCGTCGCCCTGCTCACGGACAAGGAGCCCGAAGTCCGCGCCCAGGCTGCTCATGTGCTGGGCGAGGTCCAGGGCACCGATCCGGCTAAGCTCATCCCTCTGCTTAAGGATGAATCCAGCCGCGCCCGCGCCTTTGCCGCCCTCTCCCTGGCCCGCCTGAAGGCCAAAGACGCCTGGGGTCCACTCCTCGAACTCCTCACGCAAAACGGCGACGCCGATCTCTACCTGCGCCACGCTGGCATCATGGGCCTGCTCGGCTCCGGCACCGAGGCTCAGATCGCTGCCCTGCAGAAGGAGAAATCCCCCGCCCTGCGCATGGCCTCCGTCATCGCTCTGCGCCGCCTGCACAGCCCGCAGCTCGCCACCTTCCTCACGGATGAGGATCCCCGTATCGCGGATGAGGCCATCCGCGCCATTCACGAGGAGAAGGTGGATGCCGCCCGCCCTGCGCTAAATGCCCTGCTGGATGCCTACACCGGCCCGGATGCCGCAAAGGCCCGCCCGCTCACTCCCATGATCGCCCGCCGCGTCATCCACTCGGCCTTCCGCACGGGTGGCAAGCAGAATGCCGACCGCCTCATCAAGCTGGCTGCACAGAAGTCCTTCGACCTCGATCAGCGCCGCGAGGCCCTGCGCCTGCTCCTGCAGTGGCCCCAACCGCATCCTGTGGACCAGTCTCTCGGTCGCCTCGATCCCAAGCCCGCACGGGACCCCAAGGAAGTCGCCCCCGTTTTGGAGGCTGGCATCCCTGCTATGCTCGCCGCGGAGGATTCCCTCCTGGCCCCCACGCTGAAGCTCGTGGAGGATCTCCACCTCAGCCGCGCAGCCTTCACTGAGGCCTCTCTGCGTCGCATCATCACCACGCGGAATCTGCCCGCCGCCGCCCGCAGCACCGCCCTGGAGCTCTGGATCTCCGGCAAGCCCCAGGACCCGGATGCATTGCTCCTCGAACTCTCCACCGACCCTGCGGATGAAGTGGCCGCCACCGCCTTGAAGGATCTGGCCAAGACCAGCCCCGACAAAGCCTTGGCCGGTGCCATGCAGGCTCTCAAAGCCAAGAGCGCCTCCCGCCGCCAGGCTGCCTGGACCGTGCTCGCAGACATCCCTGGCGATGCCTCCGCCCAGCTCATCGCCAAGGCCGTGCTGGACATCCCCACCCCGCAGTCCGACAAGGAGAGCCAGCTCGAGATTCTTGAGGCCGCCGCCAAGCGCAGCGAACCCGCCGTGAAGACCGCCCTCGCCGCCTATGAGGCCAGCCTGGATCCCGCCAATCTCCTCGCCAAATGGATGCCCGCCCTCTACGGCGGCAACGTGGCGAAGGGGGGCAACCTCTACCTCAGCCACGGCAGCGCCCAGTGCTTCCGCTGCCACCGTGCTGGTGAAGGCGGCCACGACGCCGGCGGCGATGCCGGCCCGAACCTCGCCGGTGTAGGTGCCAAACACGAACGCCTTTATTTCCTAGAGGCCCTCATGAACCCCGGTGCCAAGGTCGCCCCCGGCTACGGCATGGTCTTCCTCACCCTCAAAGACGGTCGCAACGTCGGCGGCATCCTGCAAAACGAAACTGCAGACGCCTACGAGATCCTCGTCGCCCCGGACCTCTGGAGCGTGAAGAAAGCCGACGTCGCCGCCGCCTCCCCGCCCGTGTCCTCCATGCCCCCCATGAGTGTTTTCCTGACTCCTCATGAAGCCCGCGACATCGTCGCCTGGCTGGCAACCCTAAAGACGCCGCTGAAGAATCAGCCCAAGCGCGCCGAAGCAAAGCC
>JBGGMQ010000479.1:0-3831 GCA_041287975.1 Verrucomicrobium sp.
CGCTGCTCCTGCTGGAGATGGCTGTGCCCACCCGCCTGAAGCAACCGCTGCGCCCCCGCTCCATCGTTACCCTCCCTGAACCCGCCTCCGCTCCACCTGCTGCCGCCATGCCTGTACGCACCTCCCGCTCACCCCGTCGCCGCAAGGCGGTCGCCTCGCTGCTGGCCGTCACTTTGAGTCTGCTGGCAGCGGAGGGCTCTGTCACCGCGGCAGATGCCACCCTCGCCCGACTGGTCTCTCAGAGTGGCGACCTCATGAAGGCTGGCAAGGCTGCTGAGGCTGCCGCCCTACTGCGGGAGGCTGCGCAGAAGGACCCCAATGACTACTACCTCGTCTACAACTGCGGCATCGCCTCCTATGCCGCCGGGCAGTATCAGGATGCTGTGGACTCCTTTGCGGAGGCCACCTCCAGTCCGGACAAGAAAGTGAAGGCGCAGGCGCTTCTCCAGATGGGCAATGCGCAGTTTCAACTCGGCAAGACATTGCTGAAGACGGGCAATCGCACTGGAGCCTCCGTGGCCTGGGAGCGCTCTGTGGAGACTTATGAAAGCGCTCTCGCCGTGAAGTCCACCGCCGCCACGGAGCACAATCTGACGGTGGCCCGCGAGCGTCTGGAAAGTGTGTTGCTGGATCTGGCCGACTCTTTCCTGAGCAACGCAGAGAAATCCAAGTCCTCGGAGACTCGCGTCAATGAGCTGACCAAGGCCGTCGCCGCGCTGGAAAGAGTGACGCAGCTCAATCCCAAGAATGCTGATGCAGAGAAAAAGCTGGAGAACGCCCGCCGCATGCTCACCGAGCAGTTGCGGGATCAGGCGCGCGAACTTCGCACCAATGCAGAACAGCTCGATCCCAACAAGGACAAGGAAGGCAAGGAGCAGGAGAAGCTGAACACCGCCGCGAATGAGCGCTATGAACAGGCTCGCGAGCAGGCCCCCAAGGATCAGGCCCTGGCCCAGGAGCACGATGAGTTCCGCAGCAAGGTGGCCAATGGTCTCACGGACAAGGCGGAGGCAAAGATGCAACAGGCCATGCAGCCGTCGGCGAAGCCCGAAAAGAGCCCCAACCAGGGCGAGATCAAAAAACGGCAAAACGGGTTGAACGATGCCCTGGCCAAGGTGGACAAGGCGCTCGCGTTCGATGAAGCAAACAAGCGTGCCCAGGACCTGAAGGAGAAGGTCATGAAGGCCCTGGAGGCCGCCCATGTGGAGTACGCCGACCAGGCCAAGGAGAATGGCGACAAACAGGCGCAGAGTTCACCGGAGAGCGCCGCGGGTAATTTCACGGAAGCCGTGCAGAACTATCAAAAGGCCCTGGAGATCAATCCCGAGAACGCGCCTGCCAAGGAGAAGATGGCTGCCTCGGAGGCGGCACTCGCCAAGGCGTTGACCGAGTCCGGCAAAAAGGAAATGGCCCAGGCCACCGGACCCAAGGAGGGCAAAGATGCCAAGAAGGGCAAAGGGGACAAGGGCAAGAAACCGAGTGCCGCAGAAACCGCCGCTGCAGAGGCAGCAGCGGCCGCCGAAGCTGCGGCTGCCGCAGCAGGCACGCCTTCACCTGCAGAGATGCGGGAGAACATCGGCCACCTGGAAAAGGCCGCGCAGAACTTCGCCCAGGCGGATGCCTTACGACCCGGTGAGAACGAGGCCAAGGCCTTGCAACAGCAGGCGCTGGATCAACTGGACTCCATGCGCGCCGCCCTGGATCAGGCGCAGAACAAAGGACCTGCAGGCAAACCAGGCAGCACTCCAGGCGAGCCCTCGCAAGTGGCCGGCGAACCCCAGCCAGGTGAGGCTCCGGGTGAGCCCCAACCCGCCCACGCGGCCAGCAGCATGACCCCCATGAAGCCCGTGCTCAGCTTCAGCGAGATTCGCAGCGCTGACCAGGGGGAGGGGCAGTTCAAGGATCTGCGCCAGAAGACCAAGGTCCGCGACTGGTGAGCTGAAAATTAGGAATGATGAATTAGGAATTTTCTGAGTCTGTTTCCGCACCCGCTTTTTAAATGTTTGCCCGTACCTTTTTAGTTGGCTTGGTTTTTGGCTTCGTGCTGCTGCCGCTGGTGGCGCAGGAGCCCGTAGCTTTGATTTTCACGAACCAACCTGCGGAAGGCTGGACGTTTAACAACGGCCAGGAGTTCCCCGGGGCGAAAGGCGCTGTCAGTGTCGATCCGGAGTCGACTCATGAGGGCAAGCCCACGCTGAAGCTGGTAGGGGACTTCACGAAGGGGGGCAAATACGTTGTCACGGGGCGGAAGATCCCCTCGGTGGACATTCGCGAGCTGACCCTCTGGGTGAAGAGCCCGGAGGGCGAGCGTTTCACGCTGCGCATCAATGATGCCAGCGGGCAGACGCATCAGATCGATGTGAAGCTCCAGCCTCAGTCCGACTGGCAGAAGTTAGTGCTGCCGCTCGAGCGCTTCTTTGCCAATCGCGGCCAGTCAGACGCCGTCACCAGCATTTCCCGCTATGAATCCTGGGGCGGGGCCAAGGACGGCCAGTGGCATGGACCTGCCACCGCCATCTATTTCCTCGTGTCCGAGCGGGCAGAGGCGAAGGTGCGCACGCTGTGGCTGAGTGACATCAGCATCGCGCCCAAAGCCAAGGCGGTGGCCGGCGTGGACACGAAGCAGACGGTGAGCCTTGGCGAAGAGGGGGCGGATGACTTGGGGTGGAACTTCACGAATGGTCCCGAGTTCAAAGGGGCCACTGGCTCGTTGACAGTGGGGGAGGGGCCTCCGCAGAGCGGGCAGAAGGCGCTGAAGCTGGCCGGGGACTTCACCGGAGGCGGCGCTTACGTCGCCGCCACGCGCAATCTCAAGGACCTTGAGGCCAAGGAGACTTCGCTGCTGCGGTTCAAAGTGAAAACAGCGAACGCCACCACCATGGGCATCCAGATGGTGGACGGCACGGGCCAGACACACCAGCAAAAAGGCACCAAACTCGTCGCCGACGGCAACTGGCAGACCGTGGAGATCATTCCCGCCAGGTTCGCCGGGGGCGAGCATTGGGGGGGAGCCAAGGACGGTCGCTGGCACGGTGCCCTGACCCAGCTCGTGTTCTCCGTGACCGAGAGGTCCGATGCCACGGCCAGGAAGCCGGAAATCTGGATTGCAGACGTGGAGGCAGAGATCGTGCGCGCCGTGTCCGTCCAGGCCACCGCGTATCAAAGTGATTTCAATGAACCCGGCCTGCCCAAGGGGTGGACGAAGGAAGGCGATGTTACGGTCACGAAGGCGGTGAAGTTTCAGGACGTGGCGTCCTTGCAGCTCAGCCGTACGCTGGAGCAGCTCAGCCAGCCCGTCTCCGCCACCGGCCCTCTCTTTCCCGTTTCGTCCGGCAAATGGCAGCTCGGAGCCGCCGTGAAGGCTGACCTCACCTCCCAAGACAGCTCCTACAACGGAGTGTTGATTCTGGAGTGCCTGGACCGCAGCGGGAAGCTGCTGGACCGCCTCGTGCTGGCGGATGTGTATGGCAAGCGCGAGTGGAAGCCCATCAAGGCCACTGTGGATCTCCCAGCCGGAGCCGCTCAGGCCCGGTTTCAGGTACAACTGAACAAGACCTGGGGCCAGCTGCACATCGCCAGCCTCTCCGCCGCCTGTCTCTCTCCCATGGGGAAAAAGGATGACCGCATCTCCCGCGTGCTCTTTGCCACGGCGCAGTTGGGAAATCTGCTCTTCCCGCAGGATTCGCGCGTCGTGACCGTCACTGTGGAGGCCACCAAGCCCCTGACGGAAAGTCAGAGTAAGATCACCTGTGTTGTGCGGGACTACTGGGGTGCCGAGCAGGCCGAGCCGGTGGATCTACCGCTCAAGGACCCCGTGAAGAAGGACGGCAA
>JBGGMQ010000480.1:0-5658 GCA_041287975.1 Verrucomicrobium sp.
ACCCTCGCGTGGCCGTGCTCAACGGGCTCGGGTCTAAGGGCGTCCTCCGCTCGCCCGCCTTCGCCCGCATGCTCGTCGATCACCTGATGGACCGCGCGCCGCTGGATGCGGCAGTGGACGTCCTCAGTCACGAGTGAGTGATATGAAGTGATTTGTTTGACACCGACGCGGGACACTCTCCTTTGACGGGCCCCATGGATTCCGTTTCCCCGCGCCCTGCCTCCACTCCGTTGCCCACGGCGGTCCGCTGGGCGCAGCTCTTGCTGGAGTCACGGTTGCGACCTGGTGATGTCGTCATTGATGCCACTGCGGGGAATGGGCATGACACCCTCTTTCTCGCCCGTCATGTACTGCCTGGGGGGCACGTCTTCGCCTTTGACGTTCAGGCCGAAGCGTTGACCCAGACTCGTGCTCGCCTGGAAGCGGCGTCTTTTGATCCCGCCTCATTCACTTTAGTTCACGCCGGGCATGAGACGCTCTCCGCCGCTTTGCCTGAGTCATTCCATGGCAGCGTCCGGGCTTGTATGTTTAATCTCGGCTACCTTCCAGGTGGGGACAAAGGTCGCATCACCCAGGTTGCCACCACCCTCTCCGCCCTCGGGCAGGCGTTGGATTTTCTGGCGGAGGATGGCATCCTCACCATCGTGGTCTATCCAGGCCATGAGGGCGGTGCCGATGAAGCCCGCCAGGTGGAGAGTTGGCTGGGTTCCCTGTCTCCCGATGCTTGGGAGATTCAGAAGGTGGCGTTTCTCAACTTCCGCCCGACCACTCCCTACGGCATGTTTGCCCGGCGTCGTACCGCGCAAGCACCGTCAAAATCGAAGTCCGGCTAGATGCCCTCGTCAGTGTCAGTCCTGCATCTCGCGAAAAGCCTCGCCCAAGGCTGCATTGAGCTCCTCGATCGTGGCCTTCTCCAGACCTGGGTCCACCACCGGCTCGGGGATGCTGGTCTTCTCTGAGGTGAAGTCGCCTTTGTTGAAGGCCACGATTTTACTCTTGGCGGCCTGTGGCTCAGTTTCCATCAAGCTCTGGAGCTTGGGCTGGACGTTGAGCGCTTGATCGTCTGACTGAGCCGTCGTCTCCATATTCAGAGTAGGGTCAAAGGTTTGCAGTGCCTGAAGCCAGCCCCTGACGGAGGCCAGTTCCCTGTCCAGAGAGGAAACCACACTCAACCGGGCTTCTTCCAGAGTTGCCTCCACTCGAGCCAGACGCTCTTGAAGCAATGCGTTCGCCGGATGGGACACGGTGTGGGCGATGGCTGCGGAGGATGACATATCGGCACTTTATACAATTTCCATAATTTTACAATTGGAAATCATGGGTTGTATTCATTGGACCTATCGCGATCCAGAGTGTTGAAAAGCTATGAAGGCCTGTCTCATTGCCATCGTATATTGCTCTAATAGAGCGATTTGCGACTTGTCACTTCACCTTAAAAAGGCGGTGCGGTAGGCAGAAGGGGACAGATTTTTGCAATCCGCAAATGCGCGATTGAAGTTGGAAAGAGACTGAAAACCGCTCAAAAATGCGACTTCACTGACGGATTTTTCCGTTTCGATGAGGAGTTTGCATGCCTTGGAGACCCGAAGTTCGTTGATGAGTCGTGTCAGGGTGCGCCCCGTGGCCTTCTTGCAGTAGCGGCTGAAGGCTGCCTCACTCATGCCCGCGACCTGGGCGATCTCGGGCAGGCTCAGGGGCTCCTCCAGATGAGTGTAGAGATGCTCGTACACCCGGCGCATGCGATCCGCCGTGCGTGTGTCCGTACCGCCGGTATATGGAGCGCTGGCCAGGATCGACTTCTGTCCAGAGGGGGCCTCCGCCAACCCATGCAGGATTTGCAGCAGACCCAGCAGTCGATTTCCTCCAGCGAGTGCCGGGAGCCGGGAGAGAGAGCCCACCATGTGCTCTGCCACTGGCCCGTGAAAGTGGACCCCGCGCTCGGCCTGCCGGAAGAGAAGCTTCAGCGCCTTGTTCTCGGGGAGGTCGAGGAAGCCTTGGCCAAAGGAGTCAGGGCGAAAGTGCACCACGATTGCCCGCGCTCGCTCTCCCGGGCTCTGAACCCCACCGCTTCGCCAGTAGTGCGGTAGATTCGGACCCAAGAGGACCAGATCACCCGCAGTGAACCCTCCCAAGTGATCGCCCACGGAACGGTCGCCCTGCCCTTGCTGGATGAAGGTGAGCTCCAACTCCGGGTGAAAGTGCCACGGCACGGAGAATTGCGGCAGATCATACTCCCGGACGAGAAAAGACTCGTCTGGGGGCCAAGGAACGTCCTCGAAGCGCGCTCGCATGCGGTCATGCTACCAGTTATTTGCCATGCATTTCAAGTGCAGCCGGGTCTGAAAGTCAAATTCCTGGGAGTATTGGCAATCCGTCGCGTGGCTCCTGCCGACGAGATTGGTTAAGATGAGGGATGCACACCGCTTCCGATTTCATCGCTCGTTACCGGACCTATCGTGATCTCCCGCCGCTCGCAGGTCTCGCAAGTTTCGCCCGAGCTGCCGAACCCGGACTGGCCGTCGAGGCGGGGGTGGATCGGCTCAAGCGCTACCACTATGCGTTGAAGCGTATCCTGCAGATCCTCCAGGCGCGTCTCACTGCGGAGCCCGTGTATGAGCTCAAGATGGCCTTCAGCCTGCACTCGCACTACTGCGCGGAGCATTGCACAGCGGTGCGGGAGAGAGTGGCAGAGATGCGCACTCCGCCTTTGGGGTTGGACAAGATCCCGCACCCGAGTCTGAAGGTATTCTTCGATGAAATCCAGAATGCGCCGACCACGGAGGAAATGGTGCTGGGACTCTATGAGGTGGCTCTGCCCGCGCTGGAGCAAGGGATGCGCCGCCATGCGCGGGAGACGCATCCTGTGGCGGATCATCCCACCGTGCGCCTGCTGAGATTTGCGCTGCTCGAGATCGAGGAAATGACCACCTATGGCACCCAGGCCGTGGCCTGCCTGGTGCCCGCGATGGAGCGGGTGAAGATGGACTCATGGGTCAGCTTGCTGGAGGGGCTGTTGAATGCAGCCGGCGGACTGGATGGCGCAGCGGAGACACAACCGTGCACCCTGGAGCCGCGCTACAGCGTCACGCCTCTGCCCTATGACAAGGTGCCCCGGCGGGATGACCGGTTCCCGGACCCCTACAACATGGGCGTGCATGCAGAGGAGTTCCTCTACGATCCCCAGTTCCGAGCGCAGGACAAGACGCTCATGATGTACTACAAGCGCCTGCGGGAGATCGATGTGCCGGAGATGATGGCCAGCATCCTCACCGAGACGCCTGACAAACCCTGGAACTACTACCGCGACATGACCCGCCAGCTCTGGGATGAGGCTCGCCATGCCATGCTGGGCGAGATCGGCTTCGTGGCTCGGGGGATCGACTGGCCCCGCCACGTGATGGTGAACTTCACCTGGGCTCTCGGGCTGAACACCCAGCTCAAGCCGTGGGAAAGGCACGCTGTGCTTTATTTCATCGAACAAGGCCTCATGACCAAGACCGGCAAGCGCTTCGAGTGGGAGGTGGGCACCGAGTCGGGGGATCCTCTTGCCCAGCTTTTCCAGGACTTCGACTGGGCGGATGAGGTGCTGCATGCCCAGATTGGGAAGTTGTGGTACGTCAGTGCCTTCGGCGACCAGAAGCAGGCGATTGAATACGGAAGCGATTGCTGGAGCAAGGTCCTCATTGGCTGGGGCGAATGGAGGGACCAAGGTTTCACGAGCCACCGCAACTGGTGGCCAGATCTCTATCGTGCCTACTGCGCTCAGTACGGCCTCACACCGGACCCTGCTGCGCTCGCCTTCAACACCACCTACGAAAGCTCCCGGGCGGATCTGGAGAAGCTTGCAGCGTCCGCATAGTACCGGATTCTACGGTTACCGGCCAGCCAACTGCCGGTTGCCACCGCGCAGCGTCGCGGCCCACACCACCCAGAAAGGCAGGTTCACCAGGAAGATGAAGCACATCACCTGATTGACCCGGAAGTCCAGCTTCATGATCAACTCCACGCCAAAGTGGAAGGCGATGAAGCTGGTGCCGATGAAGATGGCCCAGGCCCGGTTCCACAGAGCCAGGAAAGCAAACAGCTCCAGCATGAACCCGGCCCCAAACGCAATGCGCGTGATGATGTGATGCTCCGCCAGCCACTGGGCAATGCCGATGACGGGCTCATACACGCCCTTGGTAGGGTTGTCGTAGTAGAGCTGGCGGTGGGTCTTCACCACGGCCTTGGCAAGGTAGTGGCTTTTGAAGAGCCAGAGACCTTCCGTTTTGCTCAGCTTGGTGATCGCAGAAGTCACATACACCGCAGCCACGGCACACTGGGAAAAATAAAGCTGGTACGAGCCATCCGTGAGGCCGTTGGCAAAGGGAAACTTCTCCTTCTTCACCAGCCGCCAGCCCAGCCAGAAAAGCTCCGCCACCGACTGGCTGATCAGGATGAGCCCGATCATGTTGTTTCCATGAAAGGTGAAGCCCTGGGAGTTGTGCAGAGTGTTGTAGCAGAGGTGGGCCACCGCCAGCACCACCACACCCAGGGGGTTCAGAATCCGCGTCACATAAAGCAGCGCTGCCACCACCACCAGAGGGCGGAACCACACCGTGGCTTGATCACCCCCCAGGAAGGACAGGTCCATCCAGTGAGCCAGGCCGTTGGGCATCTCTTGCTTGGCAAAAGGCAGTGGGTCCCACAAGCCCCATACCACGGCTACTGCAAAGAAGAGACGTAGCAGAGTCCACTCCCATGCGGAGACGACGACCGGACTGAAGGCTTTGGGAGTCATAGGCTGAGAGAGGTCCACACGTTGTTCATCCATCAACCTTCCCCGAGCAACTGAGGCACTTCACGGAATGTGGACTCCTCTTGATAAATGAGCATGTCAGTGATCCGCACCACTTCGGGCAGCGGGCGCTTGCGTTTCACCGCTGCTTCGCGCAGCTGCCGCATGGTCTCGGCAAACACTTCTTTGCGCAGTGATTCCGACGCATCCTCAGCCTCCACTCCATGTTTCCGGCTGGTGCGGTTGAGCCGCTCTGTGTAGATTTTCTTCACCTTGGCCGAGCTCAGTCCCGTGTGGCGCTTCACATCCAGTGCCTTGCCTTCGCCATCGGCGACGATCAGGTAGTTGGACGGATACTCACTGGGATCCGCATACATTGGGAAGCTGTTGAAGGGGTACGCATTCTTCACCACCCGGCATAGCAGGATGAGCACCACCATCACCATGATGGGGTGCCGCAGCACTTTCTGAACACGGGGCCACATGCCCATGCCGTAAGCCAACGGAATTGCCGATGCAAGGGAAACGCCTTGCCTGCAGGGAGTTCCGAAAGAGCCGCAGCCCCGATCTGCAAAGTTCGTCTTCGCTCAACACGCTTCGCAACCCGCAGGGGTGGGTATGTAGTGTAGTCCCAGCGCAGCCAGTCTTTTCTCAGTCCTCCTGCCATCATCTGCCCTCCATGGATGTTCTGGTCCAAACAGGTCCTCAGGGGCTTGGCTTCGACTTGTCCCAGAGAAAGCGGGCCTGATAGTTGCTCCCAGGGAAATTCAACTCAATGATGTAGGAGTCTGGTGCCAGCTGGTTGAAATGCTCCGAGCGGAAACGTTTCACTGTGTCAGGTTGCCACACAAAACCATCCCAGGACACCGTCTTCTTCAAGG
>JBGGMQ010000481.1:0-3717 GCA_041287975.1 Verrucomicrobium sp.
AGCCACCGAGGGCTTCGCATTTACTTTTGGCGCGAATCCAGTCGACCTTCTCCATAATTGCAGCAAACCACCGACCATTGATCAGCTTGGCGTCAGCAGGTGCGCCAAAGGGGGGGCGCGGTGACACCGGAGTCTGAGATCTGGCTTGCGTCAGGCTCCCGATCGAAAAAAACAATGCGATTAAAAGCAGGGTTCTCATGGCTTGGCAACTTCTTGATCAAACAAGCCCTATCCTTGGCGGGCAGGCGAGAGATTGCAATGGCGAAAACTCACGTGCAACAGTGTGAGTTTCATTGCGGCATAGGGCATCATGGTTCGATACGCGGGTGAAAGTTGGCATTCATCATCTTCTCGCCCCCTTGGCAAATCTACCGGCAGAAAGCTTGATTTTGCCCAGCCTGATGAGGTTGGACTCATAGAAAAAATACTTGTAGTTGTGTCGGATTCCTACTCATGAATAGACGCCACATCTTGCATGCGACGAAGCGTGGCGAGAGTCCTTTTTGCAGACTGCATTATCGTGAACGTTGGGGCCTGTGCGTTCCCAAAATTTTTCACTGCAAGTCTGATTTGAAGTTCAAGTTGTGTCCTTCGGCGAATACCTTTTCCTTTCGTTCACCGTTGATACTGTAAACGATTGAAGTTTGTTTTGCCACAAGTGGTGCCGGATCAATGCCTTTTGCAGCGCCATCCCGATGGAGGGATATTCCCAGGGAACGTGCGTCAAGTGCTTCACGCAACGTCTTTGTGATGTCCACGACTCGTCCAGTAGCAAAATCGCCGTAGCGCCCCGAAAGGATAGTCAGGCGCAAAACGGCACCGGGCCGTGCCACGGCTTCCTTTGCAACCTTTAATTGGCTAGCGGCATCCCCAAGCTCAGCTTCCACTGCTTGCACTTGGTCCAGTTTACCCTGCCGCGTGAGAGCGGACTTTTCTGATTCGAGCTGACGGACATATTCAGCCAGCACAGGAATGGAGGCGCGCTGCATTGCTCGCAAATACCCCTCGCGCAGATTCACAAGGGCGGGTGATTCTGAACCTTGCGCACTAGCAGAAGCTGGCAGAATCGACAGAAGAACGAACACTATTGCAAAAGGATTGGAACGGGATTTTGTCCGAGGAGAGTTCATGGGGAAATCTATTCCGGCGCAACGGCGGCGCAATATGCATTTTTTGGAGATCAAACCGTTAAATCATTGAGGACCGTGCTTATTTTGGGGCCGCCAGTCGAGTCCCGGAATGCCCCATCGAATTTTATGCGTATAGGATGCTTGTTTGCACTCCTTCGATGCCTCAGGTAGCGTAGGGGTTCGCTTTGCTTTACCATCAAAACTGAGGTGTAAAACAGGACGAACGATCTACACCATGCCTGAGTTCATTTTGCGCCAAACCCTAGCTGAGACTATCCTCACTTCGCGGGCCACTCGCAAATATAACCCACTACGGGATTATCATGGCCAGATGCACCTGCATCCCATTCCCTGACTCGGTCGTTCCATCCACCCTTCCAAGTGCTTAGATAGTGTTCGATACCATACTGGTTGTCTGGCTGCCCGGGTACCCACACGGTGAACGTCACCAAGGAGTCATCCACCCATCTCCATTGACCTTCAGTCTTCGAATCTGTCGCACCCAGCCAGACCGTAGATGGCGTGAGGGTCAGGATCTTTTTCCACGTATCCTCGTCGCGAATGATGGCAAGTCGACCGCCCAAGGCTTCGCACTTGCTTTTAGCGCGGTTCCAGTCCAGCTTCTCCATTATCGCAGCGAACCAACGGCCGTTGATAAACTTCGCATCGGCAGGAGCCTTGAATGGCGGACGAGGGGATGCGGGAACTTGACAGATAACCTGCTGTGCATTTCCACACGAGAAAAGCAAAATCATCGCAATCAGGAGTTTCATAGTGTGCAAACCTTTGACGTAAAAAATGAAATGAATTTACCTTAGTCCCGGGTCTTAACGTCGACTTCCGCCCATGCCTGTTCCTTGTCTGGCGACAACCAATACCCTTCATGAAGTTTATGAGAGGTGGTGATGCCGTCTGTAAGCCTGTCTTCAGCATCCCGTTTGTCGCCTCTCAAGACTCCATTGGCACGCGCCACTTTTCCTTTAGCCAAGTTTTTCTCGTTTCTGAGGAATTCGATCTCAGCAAGTCCGGCTCCTTTCTGGACGCTTTCCACGATTTCTACTCTTACCGTATCAGTTGCTGCGGTGGGAACTATCAGCGCCAAGAAACAATCTTTACCTGGCTCCCATGGGATGGCCACGTTGTTCTTACGGAAGATCTCTTTCCCTTTGGTGATCAACACGACATTGAGGAGCGTCGAACCACGGTTGTTAAAGCCTGAATGGTGTTGATTCCATATCACTACGGTAGTTCTCTTCTCATTCAATTTTTCAGGCGGCAGCAACTCGCCAACTTGCGCTGATAGGCTGCCGAAACCAAGAAGAACGGCGAGAGGTAGGCAGAGGTGCTTCATTTTGCGTAGGCAGTACGTGAAGGGTTATGCGGCGGATTATTATCACGCATTGACCAAAACGCAAGGCGTGGGCAGCGCTAAGAGAACTATTGCGTAGGAGGGTGTGAAGCCTGGCAGGCTGTGGCACTACCGGATCTTCGCCTCAGGCAGCTCCTTCTTCACTCCTTCATCCAGGGGCATCTTGTCCTCCTCAATTCCTGCCTCATCCATGAGCACCGCCAGCTGCACCTGAAGCTCACGCTTCTTTGCATCGTGAGCGGGAATGGAGATCAAATTCTGTGTTTCACCTGGATCGGTCTTCAAATTATACAGTTCAGCCATGTGGCGGTCTTCGCCGTCATCGCCATGAGGGTAGTGGATGTGCTTCCAGTTGTTGGTGCGAATCCCCCGGATGTTGGGCGTATAGGGGAACTGCTTCTCGTAGTTATACTCATAGAACCATGCGCTGCGCCATTTCTTGTCTCCTGCCTTTACCAGCTTCACCCAGGACTTGCCCTGAGCGGCGGACAATGGTGCGGCTCCACACAGGTCCAGCAGGCTGGGAGCCACGTCCAGGGTCAGCACCTGCTCGGTGATGACCTTGGGCTTCTCCACTGGAGCCATCCTGGGATAGCGCACCAGCAGGGGGATGCGGATGCTGGCATCGTGCATGGCTCGCTTGTCCACCATGCCGTTTTCCCCATTGAGCAGTCCGTTGTCGCCCATGAAGACGATGATGGTGTTGTCCAGTTGGCCACTTTCCTCCAGATGCTTCGTCAGTGCTCCCACGCTGTCATCCACACTGAGTATGACGCCCCAGTAGCCATGGATCATGTTCTCAAAGTCTTTCACTCCCTCGGGCTTGTCATTGGGGAATTCCTTCCGCCATTCAAAGAGTGGCCCGTAGATGCCATGCCAGGTGTTTAGCCGGTCGCGATACCACTTGGGCTTGTCGGACAGCTGGAAGGCGCTCTTGGGGTAGGGGACTCGCACATCGTCAAACACCTGCGCATACTTCTCTTCAGGCGTGTAGAAGCTGTGCGGTGCCTTGTGCCCCAGCATCAGGCACCATGGCTTGTTATGAGGTCGCTTCATCCAGTCCGTGGCCAGCTGGGTCACCGTGGTGGTGTAGTAGCCGGGCACCACCTTGCGCTCGCCCTGGACGTTGAACTCGGTGTCGAAGTACTTTCCTTGACCCTTGTGGGAGGCCCAGTAGTCAAACCCTGGCCGTTTCTCGTCATTATCCTCACCCATGTG
>JBGGMQ010000482.1:0-3608 GCA_041287975.1 Verrucomicrobium sp.
CTCGCACTGTTCCTGCTATTCGCACAAGCGCAGGGTGAGGCTGACCCGCTCTCGGTGGCGTTCGAGGCACAACGCCAGAAGGGGTTGGTCCAATCCCTTTACCAAGCCTGTGACCGCAAAGATCTGGACACGGTGCAGGCCCTCATCCGGCAAGGGGTGGATGTGAATGGAGCGTGCGACACCTACGAGGGAAAGCCATTTTTCCGTGCCATATACGAGGGGACTTTCGAGATCGTGGAGACGCTGCTGGCAGCGGGCGCGAAGGCGAATGAGCCTGACGCTCATGGATACACTGCACTCGCCCTTGCAGCGGGTGGTGGAGAGTCCCCACATCCCGAACGGACGCGAAGGATGGTGAAGCTCCTCCTGGATCATGGCGCCGCGGTGCAGGCGTACAATCAGTTGGCCATCACTACCGCGGCCAGGAATTCCGTGGCGGCGGTGCAGCAACTCATGGCTGCTGGCGGCAAGCTGAGCCAAGAGGCCCTGGCGGCGGCGGTCGGTGCATCACAGCGGGAAGTGTTCGAGTTCCTCTTGACTCAAGGGCTGGACCCGAAAGCCAGACTGAAAGGGGGGAAGTCCCTCATTCACTTTCTCCCAGACGAGCCGTTGCTGACCCGGCTGCTGGCGTTGGGCCTGGAAATCAACGCGGTCGATGAGAACGGGCAGACACCATTGCACGTCGCGGCTTGGCGGCAAAATGAAGGGGCCGTCAAGCTGCTGCTGGATCATCACGCTTTCATCGATGCCCGCGACATGAGTGGCGACACGCCATTGATGATCAAGGGGAGGCGCTTTTGGGGATCCCAAGACCTACGCAAACTGCTCCTCTCCCGAGGAGCCGATTTCTCCATCCGCAACTTTGAAGGACGGACGGCGCTGGATATTGCGGTCGAGGACAGGCTTTGGGACTTCGCCCAAAAGCTGTTTGCGGCGGGAGCGAAGACTGAAGCCCCGGAAAAACTTTTGTGTTATTTGATGATAACCGCCCTGAACGAACCCTTCAGTGCTGAGGCCCTGGAAACGTCGGTGCGTGGTGTTGTCGCACAGATGGGCACCGAGCGCCCCCTCAGAAAGGTGCACGCTCCACTTCTGGTATGGGCCGTGAGGGGGAACCACCCAGCACTGGCGGGTTTCCTGGCGGATGCAGGTGCAGACCTCGACGTTGCTGACGAAGAGGGGCGCACCGCATTGATGTGGGCAGAGATCGCCGGATCAGACGTGCTCAGGGCCTTGCTCAAGGACAGAGGAGTCAATGCTGGCATTCGCGACAAGTTGGGGCGCACGGCTGCCGACTGGAAGCAATGGCGGACCACGACGATGTCCAACTTGTCGCCAGGGGAGTCAGACGGGAGTGACCTGTCCACTGAGAAGATGAAGTTGAAGCCATAGAGACCAATGACTTGAGGAGAATAGATCCGCGGTCTCCCTTCTACAGCCTCCAATGCCTTTCACTCCGGCACCTTTTCAAACACCGTCACAATCTTCGCAGAGCCAGGGTAAGTGCCATCCTGGCTTGCATGCCAGGAGGCGCACAGCCATCCCGCTGTGGTTTTAAGGTCCACCGTGGTGTTCCAGTGGCTCAGCGCCGGGAGTTCTTTGTGCTCGAGTTTCTGGCGTGCCGGATCGTAGCTGCTGAGCACCGTCTTCCATGCCTGCGAGAGATCCTGGGTTACCGATCCATCCGTCGTGGGACGGACCCAGGCGACCCACCAACGCCCTCCGGCCCACACAGGTGAGGAAGCGGCAGGACGATCATCAATGGTGGTAGGCCTCCCCAGGCGGACACTCTGCCCCGGAGATGGTCCTTCCCGTGCCACATGGGACAGGTAAAGGTCCATGAACGGACTGTTGGGATTGGCAGGGTCGTTGACCGGCCGGGTCCAGGTGAATCCGACCCAAGGGCCCGCGATGGTGGAAGCGCATCTGGCCGCGCCTTCTTGCGGGTCCAGCGGCAGGTTTTTTTCCCGGGTCTTTCCTGAGGAGAGTTTTTCGTTCAAGACGAAACGCGAAGGGCCAGGTCCCGGGGTGGTATGGACGGACAAATCTCGCGAGCTTTTGCTGGGTGCGATGGGGTGAGGGTACAGGCTGCCCAACTCAATTTCGTGCCTGGGGACCACGACTTTGCCTTCGGCGGAATAGATGACCCTGTACCAGCAGTATCGACTGAAGGGGCCGCCCCCAGAGCGCGAGTTCTCTTTGCACGACTGAGAAGTGACGATGAAGTTCTCGCTGGAGACCATGATGAACGGGTGCACTTCCCCGTGCGGATCCTCATGGGCCTGCCCTTGGGCAAGTGCGCAGAGCAGCCATCCCACCCCAATCCACGGTTTGCGCCAGTCCATAGGGTAAAACTACAGAAGAATCGCGGTTTGTGGCAAGCGTTCTCTCTGGACCAGGGTGTCACTCGTCCTGCGCCGTGAAGCCCCAAGCTAACGCCAGACATCGCTCGCAGTCGCACCTGATTCTGTTGAGACATCAGTAAATATCAGTCTCTGTGCCTCTGCGTCTCTGTGGTTTATCCTGCATTTTCCTATGGCTCTGGAGGAGCGCCTCAACGCCTTGCCCCGTTTTGCCGTTTCCGCCTTGCAAGCCCGGCTTTGCCCGCTAGTGTGCGGTCGACAGTCCGACAGATTGACCTGCCAAGCATGAAGACCAAGCTCGTAGCCGCCACTCTTGCCATCGCCGCCCTTTTCACCACCTCCTGTGAACAGCACAGCTGGTCTGAAACCAACAAGCTTTTCAAGGCGCATGGCGGCGAGCACGGCGAACATGCCGACCACGCTGAGAAAAAGGCAGACAGCCACGGCGAAGCCAAGCACTAGTTCGCTCACGCGGGCGAGTTTCCCCATTTTTACCGGGGCGAACCAAGGAAGGGGCTAGGCAGGGGATCGCTTGATTGATTGATCGTCTGAGTCATCCATCACCCGCTTCTCCATCCCATGCGTTTCCCTCTTGGTCCTTTGGCCCTGCTTTCATTGCTGGGCCTTTTTTTGCTCCCGTTTGTGGATTTCTCCTGTCAGGGGAAAAAGGTGGCCACATTCACCGGCTATGAGGTCGCATTTGGCAAGAAGGCCGAGGCCAGTTTTGACCTCGGAGAAGCCTTCAAAGGCCGGGGAGATCGGGGCGGTGACGTTGGAGGCCTTTTTGGAGGCAGCAATCTTGACCTCAAGTTCTCCGCCAAGGACCGCACTGAAGGCCGTCCCCTCGTCGCTGCGGCCCTGATCATCGCCGTCCTCGGCGGCCTGCTCGGCTTCATCCGCCAGTCCCTCGGGGCATGGGCGGGTATGATCGCCTGCGTCCTTTTCCTCGTTGCTCAGAGCGATATGCAAAAAGAACTTCAGGAGCAGCAGGTGGCTCTGCTCGTTCTCTCCTTCCTTCCCGGGTATTGGGCTTCGCTCGCCGCTGCGGCCGGGGGCACCGTGCTGTGCCTGCTGGGTGGGAGGAAGTAGAGAACGGCTTCAGTGGAAAAGGGACTTGGCCATGAGCTTTGCGACTCCACCGAATCTGCCTCCCGATTCTACAACGTGGTCACAGACCTCGTCGTGTGACTCATGTTGAGAAAGAAGGACATGTCTTCCAAGCTGTGTCGATTTCATCCGCCTTGC
>JBGGMQ010000483.1:0-8596 GCA_041287975.1 Verrucomicrobium sp.
CAAGACGGGCGTGCCCACCAACCGCATGCTGATCTCTGCCACGCACACGCACAGTTCAGCGACCATGGCTCCAGTCTTCCAGAGCGATCCTGACCCGGCCTATCTGGAAACATTGCCGGAACGAATCGCGGAAGGATTGGCCACGGCTTATCACAACCTCGAACGCGCCGAGTGGGGCTGGGGCATGGGCAGCGACCCCACCCATGTTTTCAACCGCCGCTGGCAGGTCAAGGATGGCGAGAGCTACGAGAACCCCTTCGGCGTCACCACGGACCGGGCCTGGATGAATCCCGGCATCAACAATGCCAAGGTCAGCGAACCAACCGGACCTGTCGATCCCCAAGTGGCCGTGCTGGCGGTGCGTTCTGCCAAAGACAAACGTCCGCTGGCGGTTCTTGCCAACTACAGTCTGCACTACGTCGGCGGCAATCCCCCCATCTCAGCCGATTACTTCGCCGCCTTCGCCAATGAGATGTCCCGCCTGCTGAGCGCCAGCGACGACCGATACACCGGGAAGGCACCGTTCGTAGGCATCATGTCCAACGGCACCAGTGGCAACATCAACAATGTCAACTTCGCTGCCACGGTTCCGGCAGGTCGGTTGCGCGCCGGCCAGCGCATTCAGGAGGTGGCGACAAGTGTGAGCGAAGCAGCGATGAAGGTCTTCGCAAAGATGCAGTGGCAGGATCACCTGACTCTGGATGCCCGCGAGACCGTGCTGGATCTCAAAGTACGCAAAGCGAATGCGGAAGAACTGGCAGCAGCTCGCCAGACCCTTGAAACCGGGGTTAAGGACAAGGACGGACAGTGGTCGGACCGCAAGGCAATCTATGCCAGGGAGACCGTACTGCTGGATGTCTATCCCCAATCCATGCCCGTGATCCTGCAGGCCTACCGGATCGGCGATCTGGCAATCACCAGCATCCCGTGTGAAGTGTTCGTCGAAATCGGACTGGACATCAGGAAAACCAGCCCGTTTCCTGGAAGCTTCACCGTCTCGCTCGCGAATGGGTACAACGGCTACCTGCCCACCAAAGAGCACCATGCCCTGGGCGGATACGAGACCTGGCGCGCTCGCAGCAGCTATCTGGAGGTGCCTGCGGCCGAGAAGATCACGGCGCAACTCAAAACCATGCTCACCGAATTGAAGTCCTCCGGAGAAACTGCCCCCAAGGTCAGTGCGAATTAGCGTGCCAAGAGCGGCGGGATTGAGTATCTAGGAGGGGACATCCCTACCGCCGCAAATCATGAATGCCCCCCTCATTCGTAAGCTGTGGCTGGCGGCCAGTTATTTCACACTGGTGTCAGCCGTCCCCGGACAATCGCTCTCTCCTGGAGCCGTCGCCCGCTCCATCAATCCCGCCCTGCTCTACTGGCAAAGCATGGGCATGCTCACGGACATGACCCGCCAGGAGCAACAGTTGCTGCAAAAGTATCGCAACGGCAAGGAGGTGCGCCCAGAGGAAATGGCTGACCTGCTGGGCACCCAAAAGCCCTCGCTCAACCGCTTTCAGAAAGCGTCAGAATCAAAGGCCCCCAGTGACTGGGGATTCACCCTGGAGGATGGCCCGTTCATGCCGCTGCCGCATCTCACGAAGATGCAGGTCCTCTGCAATCTGATGCTGTTGAAAGCGGATTCACAATTCGCTTCAGGCGATACGGAAGACGCGGTGGACACTTTGTTTGCTGTCCTGCGTGCAGCCCGTCATCTCGGTGAGGGCGACATGCTCGTGACGGCGCTGACGCAGTACACGACCGAAAGCCAGGTGATCGCGCTGCTGGGGCGCCATGTGCTGAATTTTAATGAACCGCTGCGCGTGGCCACCCTCACCCGCTGGCGGGCCTTGCCCCCCCTTCACACGACTGCCCAGGCTGTGAAAGGCGAGCGCGGCTTCACCGCCTGGGCCGAGCAGCAAGCCACCGAGGTCGCGGGACTCATGGCTCTGCAAAAGATGGCAGAGGCTGGCACGGGAGAGGAAGGCCAGGGCGGAGCAACGTCGCCAAGTGCAGAACCGACACCCGCGATCGGTGGAGGAGGACACCTGTATGCCGACCTCACCCCGGAGCTGCTCCAGGTATGGATTACCGAGATGCGAGCCCGCTATGATGAAGCGGAGGCAGCGCTGGCCCTGCCTTGGAAAGAGTCGGCAACTGCCATCCAGACGCTGCAAACCAAACTGAAAGGATCCAACGCCTTGGTCCGCACCATCTTCCCTTCCCTGCAAGCCGCACGCGACACGCAGGCCCGCACGGAAACGCAGCGCACGATGATGGAGGCGGTGCTGCAGCATGGCGCGGGGTTGCAGGAAAATACTGTGGCCATTTTCCGGGACTCTTTTGAAGGGAAGGCGCTGGGAATGCGGAAGGAATCCGACGGCGGTTTTTCGCTGACTTCCGAGCAGAAAGTGCGCAACCGGGAGGTGGTGTTACGGGTGGCGGGAGCGAAGGGGAGGTAGTTGGGGTGAGGAGTGCGATGCCCATTCCACGTAAGGTGACGGCTGCACTCACGGAGGAAGCAACGCTGCAGAAGCTTAGTTAGTGCCTCCTCACGTCGACAGCTACAATGCTGCAGGAGTGATTTGGCAGAGGGTCTGTCTGGGAGATTGAAATGCGGAATCGGCCTGACGGCTGGCGCACGTTATGCATTACTTTCAGCCTGCCTCCGCGTGCTCAGGCAGAGTTCGCCCTCCCCAATTGACTCATCGCAACCAACAACATGCCATGTAGCTGCCGACGTGAGGAGGCACTAGCTGCGCTTCTACAACTTGGCCACACCTGGAGGCATTGTAGTCTCCTGATCCCCTGGCGACACCGCAAATATGGACGCCAGTCACAGCAGTGCACCAAGAGGCAGGACACTTCTACCACACTGGGGAGACCAGCCAATTAAATGCGAGAATCCGGAATCACACAGCCATTCCAATTCCGAATTCCGCACTCCCACTTCGAATTGCTTAAGACAGCGTTTCCACGGGCAGGTGCTTCAATGCGCCGCCTTCCAACGCACTTTCGTGGGCGAGGATGCCTGTGCAAGTCCAGTTGGCGCTTTGGCGGGCATTGGGGAAAGGCTGGCGACCTTCCACCAGAGCCATGGCAAACTCATGGGCCAGATGCGGATGGCTGCCGCCGTGACCAGCCCCTTGTGTGAAGCTCAGATGGGCGTTGTCATCGTCATACACCCCCTTGGTGGTGAACTTGGCGATGCTCTCAGGCAACCGGCTGGCGAAGTCTGGCGACTTGATCAACGAAGGGATCTCAGGCTCGGGCTTCTTGGCGGTGTGGAGCACCAGAGGCTCATGCTCGACCAGAGGCCACTCCACGGATTGTTTGCTGCCGTACACGTCGATGCTCTCGCGGTACTGGCGGGCAGTGTCAAAGAGGCTGCGAATGACACGGACACTCAGGTCTGAATTCCGCACCTTCACGTGAGCAGTCTCCACGGCGAAGGGCGAATGGTAATGCCCGACGAGCTCGTCACGAATGGTGCCGGAACCAAAACAGGAAACGTACTCGGCATCACCGCCTGCAAGCCCCAGGGCTGGGCCCACGCAATGGGTGGCGTAGTGCATGGGAGGAAGTCCAGGCCAGTAGTTCGGCCAGCCGTCCATGTCCTGTTGGTGGCTTGCCTGGATGAACTGCAGCTTGCCCAGATCTCCATTGTCCCGCAGTTCTTTCATGAAGAGGTACTCGCGGGCATAGACCACCGTCTCCATCATCATGTAGGTCAGCCCCGTTTCCTCGGTGAGGCGGATGATCTCAAGGCAGTCGGCAACGCTGGTGGCCATGGGCACAGTGCAGGCCACGTGCTTGCCAGCCTTGAGCGCCTGAATGGACATCCACGCGTGATCGGGGATGGGAGAGTTGATGTGGACCGCATCGACCTCAGGGTCATTCAGCAATTCCGTGTAGTCCGTGTAGCGCTTCTCCACCTTGAAATGGTCCCCCACTTCCTTGAGCTTCTCCGGATTGCGCTGGCAGATGGCCACACAGTTGGTGTGCGGGTGCAACTGCCACAAGGGAATGAACTCGGCTCCAAAGCCAAGACCGACGACCGCGATGTTAAATTTCTTGCTCATGAGGAAGATGGACTCGCCCCCATGGAACCCGTTCCCGGTAGTTTTTGCACGGACATTTTTTGTGCCCGTTCGGTCATGAAAAAGGCGGCCGCCTTGGGCAGCCGCCCCTAAAATCGGCCTATTTGATACCCACCACCATCGAGTCCGGCCCCACCAGGTGCTCCACCCGGATGTCCTTGAACCCAACCTCTTCCATCCAGCCTTTGCAGTCCGCGCCGCTGTAGTCGAAGCCGCCCTGAGTTTCGATGAGCATGTTCAGGCTCATCATCAAGCCGAAGGCGTTCTGGGAACGGTCATCATCAATGATGGAGTCATACACGATCACTGCGCCGCCTTCAGGAAGCGCGTCATAGGCCTTCTTCAGGAGATGCTTTTTCTCCTCCAGATTCCAGTCATGGAGGATGTGGCCCATCATCACCACATCTGCTTTCGGAAGCTCGTCGGTGAAGAAACTGCCCCCTTTGAAAGTGAGCCGTTCTTCCAGCCCGCACTGGGCAGCATACTCCTCAAAAATGGGTGCCACTTCTGGAAGATCAAAACCGATGCCACGCAAATGCGGCTGAGCCAGTGCCACCTGCGCTGCCAGGTCCCCTTGTGCGGTCCCAGCGTCCACGAAGGTCGCGTATTGTCCCCATGGGAATTTCTGGGCGATGGCCAGGTTCGCTCCGCGGCTTACGCCCGACATCGCACGCAGAAACTCCTTCAGCCGCGCCGGGTCAGCATACAGCGTGGAGAACATGTCGTCCGTGCCATGCTTGGACTCATTCTGCGGGTGGCCGGTGT
Organism: Verrucomicrobium sp.; assembly: GCA_041287975.1. GTDB lineage: Bacteria > Verrucomicrobiota > Verrucomicrobiia > Verrucomicrobiales > Verrucomicrobiaceae > Verrucomicrobium. Next base: position 4,860 of record JBGGMQ010000483.1, read on the forward strand.
GCAGGGCTTCGGTCAGCCCTCCCCAGAAGTGAAAGAGGCGGCTGTTGGCCATCTCAAGGATGCCACCGATGTAAGACGGCTTGTTCTTGTCCAGAAAGATGTCGGTCTCCGGAGCATTGCTGTACACCCCATCCTCTCTTTTCAAGAATCCAAGCGCCACCAGAGTGTCCAGGAAATCCCGGCCGCCACGAGGGTTCAAACCCAAGCGGCTCTGCACTGTGGCCAAGTCGCCAGGATGCTTTGCCAGCTCCGTGAAGACTTCCATTTCCACGGCACTGAGCAGCACCTTCGAGGGCCAGAAGGCGAGACCCGTCTGAAGGATTTTATCGGGAGAGATAGGTTCCATGGAACGAAAAGAACCCTTTTCCGTCCGATGTCGCAAGCAAAGTTTGACTCACGGGCTGGAGAATACGTCGGAAGGCATATCCTCTGAGGCTAGTGATCCGGGGAGCTCTCCTCACTTTCTGCGGCGACGCATCACCGTGCCCACGAAACCGAAGATCAGAGATGGCGCCGTAAAAATGAAAATCTTCCACCCTTCGCCAAGTCCCGTCTATGATAGGAGCATGGCCGAAATCGGAAAAACCAACATCCTGCGCGTTGTCAGACAATCCGCCCAAGGTCTGTACCTGGACGGGGGGGATCTCGGGGAGATCCTCCTTCCAAAGCGCTATGCGCCGCCTTCTTCCATTCCAGGCAGCGACATTGAGGTCTTCATCTACTCGGATTCCGAAGACCGTCTTATCGCCACGACGGAGACACCGCTGGCCAAGGTGGGTGACTTTGCCTTCCTCAAAGTGCTCAGCTTCAACCACCGCATCGGTGCCTTCCTGGACATGGGTTTGAGCAAAGACCTCCTGCTGCCCATGAGCGAGCAGGACGGGCACGTGGCCCCCGGTGATCGCATCATCGTGCACGTGGTACTGGATGAGCGCAGTGATCGCATCGTGGCGACGATGAAGATCAACCGGCACCTGAATCGTACCAAAGCCCTCTACGCCGACGATGAAGCGGTGGAACTCCTGATCACGGGAGAAACACCCCTGGGCTACAATGCCATCGTCGAAAATGCCCACTGGGGCCTGCTCTACCACTCTGACCTCAATGCCGCCCTCCAGACGGGGCAGAAGCTGAGGGGCTTCATAAAAACTGTACGCCCGGACGGCAAAATCGACCTGCGGCTCGATGCCTCCGGTTACCAACGCATCTCCCCGCTTACCCAGAAGATTCTGGAGGCGCTGAAGAAAGGTAATGGTCGCATCGACCTGGACGACCAAAGTCCGCCGGAAGCCATCCGATACGCCTTTGGGGTGAGCAAGAAGTCCTTCAAGCAAGCCATTGGTGCCCTGCTCCGGGAGCGGCGCATCCGCTTCGAACGGGGCGGCGTGCACCTGAACGAGGTGGAATAAAAAAGACTGCCTGCATCTTCCGACGCAGGCAGCCCCTTAATTCTAGTTCTCTTCAGCTTGTACGCGGGTTACTTGGCGAAGCGGGCATCCTGGGGATTCCCGGCTGCGAGGATGTAGGCCAGGAGGTTCAGCAACTCGTCCGCGTTGAGCGTGTTGATCAGCCCAGGAGGCATCATGCTCACTGCATACGGCTTCTTCTCTTTGATCTCCTCGTTCTTGATGCCGGTAAGCTGCGTCGGAGCAAAGGGGTTCATCATGACCATGGTCATGCCGTTCTCCTCGCCCACCGCCCGGCCGATGATGAGGCTGCCGTCTGTCTTGGTGATCTGGTGACTGTCATACTGGTCAGAGATGACCTTGCTGGGATCGATGATGTTCTCCAGCAAATCACGCAGGGAGTAGCGGTTGCCTGAGCCTGTGACGTCTGGCCCGATGCTGCCGCCGTCGCCATTGAAGCGGTGGCAGGTGATGCACATCGTGGAGGTGAACATCGCCTTGCCATTCTCATAGTCGCGCCCCTTCAGGCCATTGCCTGCGAGCTTCAGCACGTCCTCGATGGTGTAGGCTTTGCCGGGGCCTTTGGGAGCCACGAAATTGACCGCCACAGGTGCGGCCGCCTTGGAAGACAGCGCGTCCAGCGAGGCCTTTTCTCCATCCGGCACGAAGTTGACCAAAGCTTCCTGTCGGGTGTTTTCAATGAACCCCTTGAAGCTGTTGCCCCCCTTCCACTGCTGGGTTCGTGGAAACCAGGAGAAGTACGTCTGGCGCAGCTCCGGCGTCCAGCCCAGGCGGGCATTCCGCAGGGCGAACATGTAGGAGATCTGCTGCTGGTTGGGGCGGCTGCCGTGCACGGCCTCCGCAGCCTTGGCATAGCCACTGTTACGGGCAAGGAGGTCTTCGGAGGCGAGTTGCTCGCTGTCATCCTTGGCGGTCGCCATGAGTCCCAGCGTCTTTGCCGCGACCTGCTTGGAGTCGAGGAAGATCAGCAACTGGCAAAGCTCCTGGTTGGCCGCATTGGTCTTCTGCGGGAACAAGGGTTCAAACTTCTCGGCGAGCTTCTGGCAGACTTCCGGGGTGGGCTTGCCCATGCGGATGAGCGCCAGTTCCCACGCACGTAGGAGTTGCAACTGATGATCCAGGTCGAGGCTGGCGTAGTCAATGGTGCCGAGGGATTCCAGGATGCGAGGCTGGAGGGACTTGTCCCCCACCCGGCTCAGGGCAATGAGAGCCTCGATGCGGGCCTGCACGTCTTTTTCCGTTACGGCTTTGTCCGCCCATTTCTCCACGGGTTGTTTCTCAACGGCCACGCGGGCCGCATAACGGACGAAGCGGTCGGGATGCGCAAGTTGCGGCCAGGCCTGACCCAAGGCATCAGGATGACTGCCGTCCACGTGGAATTTCTCAAGCTCACGACGGAGCAGCATCTCAGGTGTGAGGGCCAGCGGTTTCACCTTTACGGTGGCTTCCTTGCCCACATAGGTCACGCGGTAGAGCGCGCTCTGCGTGCGACGACCACCGACGGCGAAGTACATGGCCCCGTCCTTGGGGTGAATGATCACATCGGTCAGAGGCAAGGGCCTGCCGCTCACGAACTCCTCCTTCACGCTTTCATAGCTGCCGCCCTTGGGCACGCTGTGAATCGCGTACATGGTGCCATAGGTCCAGTCTGCGGCATACACCGCGTGCTGATACTTGCCCGGGAAGCTGGCTCCCGTGCCGGCGACTACGCCCGTAGGGCTGCCCGGCCCAATGTCGACCGTGGCTGGCAGGCTGTCTGCATAGTAGGTCGGCCATTTGCCAGTGCCGCTCCTCCATCCATAGTCGGCACCGCTGACGCAATGATTGATGCGCGTGGGTCGGTACCAGGGGCTGCCCAGATCCCACTCCATGTCCGCATCAAAGGTGAAGAGTTCCCCGGCATCGTTGAAGGCAAGGTCGAACTGGTTGCGAAAGCCATAGCAGAAGAGTTCCACCGCCTTGGCATCGGGGTCTATCTTGGCGATGTACCCCCCTGGAGCCAAAATGCCGCGTGCATGCCCGTTTGCATCCCACATGCGCGGGAGGATGTGGTCTTCACCCCACACCTGCGCTGCGCGGGAGTGCTCCATGTTTTCTGGCAGCTTCGTGTGATTGCCGCAGTCGATGTAAATGGAGCGACCGTCTGGACTCACCACCATGGAGTGTGGCCCGTGCTCGCCACCTCCTTTGATCACCCGCAGAAGTTCCGGCGGGCCGAACTGACCCTGCCCCAGGTCGCGCAGCCTCCAGAGGCCGCTTTCGATCCCTTTGTTGGGTGAGGCTCCTTTTTCGTTCACCATCACATAGAGG
>JBGGMQ010000484.1:0-3330 GCA_041287975.1 Verrucomicrobium sp.
GCCGCCATCGCAGTGGATGACGGCGTCTCCGTGCAGAAGGTGGACTATGCCAAGCTGCGCCAGCGCCTCCTGGCGGACAATGCGATCCTCGACTGGACACCCGAGATGCAGGCCCACGTGGAAAAAGCAGAAAAGGCCAGGGTCGACAAAGCCAAGGCGGATAAGGCTAAAGCTGCCCCGGGGAAGAAAGATCCCGCTCCTGCCAAGCTCCGTAACGGGAGTCACCCAATAAGTGATTGATTCAATGTCTAAGGCGGCCTGTATTTTGCAGGCCGCCTTTTTTTGGACAGACATCTCAGAATGGCCTGAAAGGCCTTGAGAACCAGCCCAGGGGCGAAGAACCTGGGTATCTGTTTCTAACGAGATGGGTGCCCTGTATGGGCACGAGAGATGGCGTCTGATCCCAGCTGGACGCTTAGATGATAGCGCGCAATCATCGACGGCAGATGCACTGCTCTCGCGTCCCTTCAGGACGCACTTCTATGAGGCCATCACACCCAGGTTCTTCGCCCCTGGGCTCTGGCTCTTAGGGCCCTTCAGGCCCGAACATCCAACTCACTGGGGTAGGAAGCATCTCGAATTGAGCGGCTCATGTTCTTGCGCATACCACAAAAAGGGAGGCCGGAGCCTCCCTTCTCAAAAATCTGAATCTGGTCTGCCGCAGCCGGATTAGATCCGGCGCTTGATCACCTGTTCCAGGCGCTGCACACCGCGGCGAATTCGCGCCTTCACCGTGCCGAGCGGCTCATTGAGGCGCTCTGCGATCTCGCTTTGGGTGAGTCCACCGAAGTAGGCCATCTGAATGGCTTCACGTTGTTCCGGAGTTAGCTCCAGAACCGCGCTCTGGACGGCGGCATCACTTTCTTTGGCAATCAGCACATCACTCGTGTCATCCACGAATTCAGGCTGGGCTGTGCGGGATTCGGATTCGAAGTCGTCGTTGAGACGGCTCCGACGTTGTTTGGCGCGGATGCGGTCAATGGCTCGGTTGCGGGCCATGGTCGTCACCCAAGTCAGGGGTTTGCCCTTGGTGGGTTCGTACAAATGGGCCTTCTGCCAAATCTGGACCAGCACCTCTTGCATGATGTCCTCGGTGTCCTGGTGGTCGTTCAGGACTCGATGAATCGTGGAGTAGAGGAGGCCGCTAAACTTCTTATAAAAGTACTGGAACGCGGCGACATCGCGTTGGCCAATACGCTGGAGGAGAGCCATGTCAGCATCGACTTCCTCAGCTGAGGGTGCAGTCGGAGCAGGAATGGAGTTCGTGGGCCGAGTGCGACGGTTCGTTGCAAGCATCGTTTTCACAATGTCAGAATCGGCCATGTTGAGCTTTTGTCTACAAATATTTTATCGTTGTCTAATCTTTGTCTATTAAACGCGGAGGCCACTTGTGTTGTCAAAGTCGCCTGTCCCTGCACTTTCTCAGGGCAGGTGGAACAGGTCTTCACATCCAATACGCTCCGCCATCCGCAGCGGACGTCTCATGGCCTCGGCCATCCGTAGAGCCTCGTCCTCCCCGCGCAGGTCCACGCACTTGGGATGGGCTTCCGGCGCGCCGATCAAACCCAATGCCGTCAGCACGTGTGCCGTGCTGTGCTTGTAGGCGGCCGCGCTCATCTTTCCGTCCAGGCGGAAGACCAGATCCTCGAAGGACTGGATGGCTTCAAAGACCTTGTACACCCGCGTGTCGAACCGCCCTGTGTCCGTCTTGAATTTCTTCCCACTCACGCTGTCCAGCAGCCACATGTCCCGGGCGGCACAGATCAGCGGGCAGGCGCTCACTCCGGCACCAATCAGCAGAGGCAACCCCATCCGGATCGCTGTGCAGATGCCAAAATCGTCGCCGCTGTGGGGGGCGAAGTCTAGCTTCAGCCCTTTGCACATGGCCGCCCAGTAGAGGAAATGCGGCTCGTCGAGGGTGGAGATCTTGCCGCCGACAAACTTGGGATGCTGCGCAAGTTCATACAGCAGCCAAGGCTCATACGGGGTGGCCCAAGGTACGAAAGAGGGTTCCAGGGCGTGCACGATCCCGGGGCGGATCAAGTGGTCGGCCAGCTCGAAATACGCATCCCGTCGCGCCTCTGCTTCCAGGCTGTTGAGCGTGCGCGAGGTCATCAGCATCACCTCGCAGTTGTCGTACTCCTGCACCGCATCGATCATGGAGAAGTACCGCTCCGCCTTGAATCCCGTCTCTCCCAAGTCCCGGCCGGTGACCCCGGCGATGAACTTCTGATCGGGGAACGCTTCCCGGAAGCGCCGCAGCACTTCCCGGTACTCCTCCATGGAGAGGTCGAAGATGTAGCCCGTGTCCGCATTCAGCACAAAAACGATCTCCACACCGAAGTGGGCAGCACAGCGGCGCATCCATTCGATACTCTGGACAAAGCCCTCCCAATCCGGCTTCTGGTCCTTAAATGGCAGCAGTGCCGCGACGCAAATCCGGGCCTGGGTCGTGTGGTCCACCAACTCCTCTTCACTTGTCCAGGCCCACACAGTGTCACTCCAGGAGGTGGAGGGTTTCAGATCAGCCGGATCGTGGATGAGCGTGCGCATAGGTACAGAAGGATGAGGTGCAGTGTCGCCAAACGCTCTCACCGTAGTGCCCGGAGGCGTGAAGTTTGAGTTTTGGCATTTGAGGTTTCCGCCAAATCCTCTGCGACACCGCCCTTCTGTCAACGTCCGAGGCACCCACTCGTGCGGCGGCCCGTCTCCTTTGTGCTATTCACGGCGGCTTTGTCCAGATTGCCTGCTGCCTGCAAATCCAACTTGCCAAAAACGTCACCCAATGTCACTTGACCACCTCCCCGGTCCCACCTCTCCCACATGTTCAGCAGTCTATTCAAACGCGACGACACCTTCTACACCTTGCTGGAAGCCAGTGCCGCTGAAGCGCGCAACTGTGCTATCCTGCTCAAGGATGTGATGGCCCACCTTGGCGCAGACACCAGCGCCCAGCTAGATGCCATCCATCAGAGCCGGCGCAAGCACAAAAGGCTCACCCAGGAGGTCACCGAGCGTCTTTGCAAGACCTTCATCACCCCTCTGGATCGCGAGGACATCGAGCACCTCAGCAGCGCGCTGCACAAGATCCCGAAGACCGTTGAAAAGATCGCCGAACGCCTCGCCCTCTGCCCGGTGAAGTTCGCTAATGACGTCGTTTCCCGTCAGATCGGGCTTCTGGACCAGGGCACGGTGGAAGTCGTGACCATGGTCGCCGCTCTCCGCAAGAAGGCGGGGATGGACCAGATCCAGGATATGCAGGAACGCCTCCAGCACATCGAAGGCGATGGCGACAAGATCCTCATGGACCTCCTCCGTCAGCTCTACAAT
>JBGGMQ010000485.1:0-5167 GCA_041287975.1 Verrucomicrobium sp.
CGCGACCCGGTGAGGTGCTTGTGACATTCATGGCAGTGGAAAAAAGGGAATGGCAACCAACAGAGCGGCCACACTTTACTTCCGCCCAAATCCCTGATGAGGTTACACTCTTAGCATAGGAAAGCTCGCCGGATCGGGTGCGTGTGATTCTTCCCAGGGCTCCGCAAGCCTGGGGATCTCCCGCCGCCAGTGGGCGACGACATTCACAAGGTTCTCGACGATGCCCTTAATTTGTTCGACAGGTTCAATGGGGAGGGCAACCAGGTAGGAAAGGCAGAGGAAACCTGTCCTTTCATCCAATCCGAAGGTTCCGCCCTCCGTCCGGCTCCAGCAGTAGTTGGCACCCATGAGCTCCATGAGCACCTCGACACGTTCCGATCCGTCTGGCAGCGGGGCGACAGGCAGATTGATGATGAGGCTGCTGGTGGACTCCTCCAGGTAAAACATGAGCAGGAGGTTCGTCTCCAAGGCCAGGATGCACTCGTCCCCTGCGTCGAGCTTGTAGGCAGACCCGCCGGTCAGGCCAAGGGCTTCTGACACCGTGGTCAGCAACTGATTCACATGATCCCGGATGTCCATGGCGGCAACAGCTTGTGGAATGGAAATCCTAGACGCGAATGAAACCGGCCAAATCCGGTGTGTCTGCATCCGGTGCAGACTTGGGCGTATCCCGGCTCATGGACTCCAGCTCTACGATCCAGTGGTGAGCCTCCCGCGCAAATCTGGCGAGCATTTTTGAAAAACTTTCAAGGCTGACCGTGCCGAGTGAGATGATGCCGCAGAGAAAGAACTGCCCTTCACTGGGGACCAATGCCAGGGTCATGCCGCCGGTCTCGCGACCGAAGTGGTTGGCCTCAAGCAACCGCCGGTAGTAGCGGCTCTCCTCCCCCTCTTCCTGAGGGAGCGGGCCGAGGTTGCTCAGCAGATGCGCCTGACTTTCCTCCTCTGCCTCCTCTACATCCACGGGCAGGTTCCCATCAAACACCAGCCGACAGCTTCCATCCGTCAGCCCAAGGTTGGGCAGACCAATGGAGGCTCCGAGTTGTTTGATCAGATCATCAAGCTTCATGCGAAAAGAGAAAGGCCGGCCATCTTTGGACTAGGAAAACACCCTCACGGTGAAGCGGGAGTTATGCCACCCAGCCCAATGTCTCCAGCAGAGACCATTTTGCGCCAAGCCTCAAGATAGTTCACGAATGTTTCCACTTCGTTACTGAAGTCGGAGAACTCCCTGCCCGACATGTCCAAGGCGCGTCCCAAATGGATCTCTGCGCCGCCAGGGTGCAGAGAAAAGGAGGCCCCTCCCGTGCCCTGGCCGAGGAAATGGGCATGCAGGAGTTGTTTGAGGAAGGCCGGGGCAACACTCTCATCCACCTGGCAGACCATGCCATCCAAGTGCAAGAGAGTTGGATTGTCTTCACTTTGCACGAAATCGACATCCAAGTCGCCATCGAATACAATGCGGGCGGCACCTTCTTCATTGAGCGCAACAGACCCCAGGCCGAGGAGGTGGCCAAGTTCTGCAAGCGCATCAGAAATATTCATTGGGAAGGGTCGGCGGTGCAAAGATGAAGCCGCATGACGGGCAGAAGTCAAACGCGGGGCGAAGCGATTCGCCTCCCAGAGCGGCTTAGCCCGTGTTAGTCGCCCAGACTGGCAGACAACGCCTTCAGCTTGGCGGGATCTGGGGTGCCCTCGGACAGTTCCTTGATGATGCCATAGACATCGTCATCCCCGACGAAAGGTTCGTCGAAAACAGGATTGCGGAGCAGGTCTGTGATGGATGGACGTTTTTGAGGGTCTGGATGCAGCATATCGTTCAACAACCGGTCGAGTGCGGTCACGGCCTTGCCCGTAGAATTGCCGCTTTGATCGAGCCCAAACTCACCGAGATGGCTGCCAGCATCACTGCCGTATTTCTTGATTAAATTCTCGGTCTCGGCAAGAAACTGTGGATGGTCAAACGGATACTCCCCTTTGAAAAGGCGGTAAGCTGAAATGCCTACCGACCAAGTGTCTGCCTTGTTCGTCACGGTCATCGCTCCCACTGCGTCCTCGCGAGCTTTTTTGGTCGCTTCGATGCCATCAGCAGCCTTGTTGGACCACTCGAGAAACTCCTCTCTGGTCAGGTTCTGGGTTTGCAAGAACTCCTTGGTTGCCTGCTTCTGCGCACGCATTTCCTCCTTGATAGGGGCGAACCGCTCTTCTTGTGCGGCCTCTTCCAAGAGCACCTCGGGAGCTTTCCAGATCGGATTGTCCACGACCTTTGCTCCTATGACGGTACTGGCACCGGTACGTGCGGTGCCAAAGTCCCCCAGCTTGGCCCGGCCATCCAAGCCGATGAAAAAGTTGGGCTCTTTCACGTCAAGATGCGTCATGCCCCGCTCTTCCTGGAAGTGCTGCATGCCCTTAAGCATGTCCTTGAGGAGAGTGAGGCGCACGGCATTGGCCGCAAGCGGGGAAAGAGTGCCAGCTTCAACGGCCTTGTCCAGATTGGCCATCATCTCGAAGGTGCTCGTTTTGGCGAGTTCCATGGCGATGAGGACCTCTCCTCCAGGAGTCCGGATGACCCCCTTCATTCCAATGACATTCTCGTGTCCTTGAGGCCCCATGGCCGACTGGTGGGCTCGCACTTCTCTGGCCGCTTCATCCAGGCTGCCCGATATGAAACTCTTGACGGCGATTTGCTCTGTCACGGTGCGCTTCTCGCCCGTTTCCGAGTCTGTCACTTCATACTGGCGCTCGTAGAGATACACTTCCCCAAAGCCGCCCTGTCCCAGCTTCGCGCCCTTCGTGTACTCATTGCCACCAATGACGACCTTGTCTGAAGCGGTCTGCTGGTCAGGCAATCGATCCAAGACGCCTTGAAAAACACCATCGAAAAAGGACCGGACGTCGTCCGGGGCATCTGCAAACTTCCCAGTGAACTGGGTCGCACCTGTAGCTTTGAAAGCCTCGAAAAGTTCCTCTTTGAATTTCGCCCCGTCACTGATGGCAAACGATGTTTCACTGAGCCTGCCCTGGCTGGAGATATCGCGTGCCAGCCCGCTGGCAAGATGGTCAGCAGCAGTCTTGATGGCGTGAGGGTCACCTCCGACCAAAGCTGAATTCACCGTCGTCGCAGCACCAGTAAAAGCGGGAGAGGCTTTGAAACCATCGGAGAGGGCCGAAAGGCCGGGGTCCAGGAGCAGTGGCGCCACACTCTTCACGGTTCCTTGCGGACTGACGCCAATTACGTCACTCTTGAGACTGTTGTAAGAAAACTCCATCTTTGCCCAGCCGGGCACGGTGGATGGGGAGCCCTCACCTTCCTCAGGCACCTTCACCTGATGCAAGGAACTGCTGCCAAAGGAGCGGATTTCATCACGGAGATCGTGACCCGACAAAGACCGCCCCTGGGCGAGTTCCGTCATGACCACATCCGTGCGATCCAAGTCCTGCGCGGTGCGGGCCTGAGCATCCTGACTTTCCCCTTCCACGACGCATTCATGTACGGTGATTTCCGCCTCGACGAACTGCGCCAGCTTACCCGCCATCTCACCCCGCGAACCGCCGGGAGAGTGCCGCTCAAGTTCTTGTTTCAGATTGCGCAGTACGACAAGTTTGTCCTGGCTGGAGCCACCGCTGTTTTTCAGTCCCTCATATTGATCGACCAGTCTCAAGGCTTCCTTGTAGTGACTTCCCTTGGAGTTTGGCACCAAGGTGTCCGAAACCTTGTGAAGAAGGTGAACGACGCCGTCTTTGAGATTGGCGAAGGCGGTAGGTTTGCCGAGCAACATCTTCAACCCTGGCGTTGTCACGACGCTTCCTTTGTCCATGCCATGGAAAGACGACTTGGACAGCTCCGCCTGGGAGGCGAGAGCCTTGTTCGAGGTCTTCCAAAGCACATGTGGCTCCGGCTTGGGGGCGACGCTCTGTGGAAGAGTGACCCCGAGACTGGGAGTGGTGGCGGTGACGTTCATGCGAGCCTGTGATGCCTGAGGACCCGAGGGTGGGAACGGAGATTAAAGGAAATAATGACCGGACGCAAATGAAGCCGGCACTTCCAAACGCGTCCTTCGTGCCGGCGGGTGGGAGAGTTCATCAATCGCCCAGCTTGTCAGACAGCGCCTTCAGTTTCGCCGGGTCAGGGTTTTCTTCGGAGAGCGCCTTGATGAGCGCGTAGGCATCCTCACTCCCAACAAAGGGTTCGTCGAAGATGGGATTTCGAAGAACGTCCGTGACGCTCGGACGCTTGGCGGGGTCGACTTGGAGCATGTCGTTCAACACCCGGTCCAGGGCCGTCACCGGCTTCCCGGTGGAATTGCCGGTGGCGTCTCTGCCCATTTCGATCAGAGTGCCATCTGGATTCTTGGCGTACTCGGTGATCAACTCCTCGATTTCGCTATTGAAGTCTGCCTCAAAAGGATACTCACCGTGGAACAATCTATAGGCGGTAATACCTGCCGACCATGTGTCAGCTTTTGGAGTCACCACATTGTCTGGAAGAGCCTCCACCCGGGCCTTGGCAGTGACATCGATGCCTTTCTTCAATTCTTTGCCCGCCTCTGTCCGCTCGGCTTTGGGCAATCCCAATTCGTCCAGGGCATTCATGGCTTCTTCCAACTCTGCTTTTTTCTTTGTAACGATTCCCGACTTGTCTACCCTGCGTTGCTCATCCTGAGCAAGAATCTCGGGGGCTTTCCATCTGGGATTGGCCACCAGCGCCTCCCCGTACCACCTGGCATCACCCGTTGTTGCGGTGCCAAAGTCTGCCAGTTTCGCCCGGCCATCAGTGCCAATGAGATAGTTGGGATCTTTGACGTCAGCGTGGGTCATCCCCCGGGTCTCCTGGAAATGCTGGAGCCCTTGCAACATGTCTTTCATCACCGTCAACCGGATGGCATTGGCCGCCAAGGGTGAGAGGGTACCATTTGCGACTGCCTGATCGAGTTTTTGGATCATTTGGTCGGCGTCCGTCTTGGCCACCTCCATGGCCATCATCACACTGCCATCCGGGCAGCGAACCACCCCTTTCATGCCCACGATATTCTCGTGCCCCGTCGGTCCCATGGCGGACTGGTGAGCCCGAATTTCAGTCGCGGCGTCATCCAGCTTGCCGGTTTTGAAAGTCTTGATGGCGATCTGTTCTGTCACGGTCCGCTTTTCACCTGTGGAAGGATCCGTC
>JBGGMQ010000486.1:0-3029 GCA_041287975.1 Verrucomicrobium sp.
ACGCGGGATTACAAATCCCGCCTCCTTGTCCAATTCGCTACGACGACGGTGGAACTGCGTCCTCCATCGGCATCGGTCGCTCCCACAGAATGTACTCACCGTCCCGCAATTTTGCCTTGGCAGGATTCTGCCGAATGTACACGCGGCACATCAGATGATGCAAAGGATCACGCAGCAATCGGTCCCAGTAGCGTTCCTGCCAAAGCTCGCCTTCTCGCCGCAAAAGCAGGTTGATCTGTCGCGCCGTGTGCCGTTTCCAACTGTGCAGAATTTCGGCCATGGTGAATTCGTGCCGAGGACTGAAAATCACGTGCACGTGATTCGGCATCACCACGTACGAATCCAGCAGGTACCGTTGCCCGTCAAAAAAATGGAGTGCACCCGCAACGATCTGCGCTGCCGTCGGAGACCTCAGCACACATGTCCCAGAGCCGGCATCCAGCCAGGCATCTACCTTTTGGGAAAATCGAGCGTGATACTCGGCTTCCGTTCGTGCATCCCAAGGCTTTGGATGCAGTTCCAGCCATGCCTTTCGATGATCTACGAGCGCCTTTAATTGCGACCGCGGAATGGCGTCAGCCAGACGCCAAGTGACGAACAGGTACACTTCCCCCTGCTGCCAGTGAGGCAGCACTTTTCCATGCATAGCCACAGGCTCATCAGAGTGAAAGTAGTCGGGCATGAGTCGCGGGATTTGGCGCATACTATTGTACATTGGAGGACAGGACCGTAAAGGTTTGTCGGCCTGACGCTGTTACTTGTCGGTTGGAAGTGCCATCGCTTCGCTGCCACGCGGGATTGCAAATCCCGCCTCCTTGTCCACATTTGACCTTCAAATCCCGCAGGGAGCAGGGTTTTGCAAACCCGTTCAGTCGCACGGCTCCTGACGTTGCGATCCTCTTGTCGCCCCTTTTTCCCATTATGGCCGCGCTGTTTCTGCGCCTCATGGCTTGCCCGCTTCAATCGCTTCGCCGCCACGCGGGATTACAAATCCCGCCTCCTTGGCACTGAACTCCAAGACAACCATCCGTGCCCACCCATGCGATCCGGGATAGAAGCAACCCTTCCCCCTGATCTCATGCCTGCGACATCCAAGAAACAACAAATGGCGGCCGGCGCAGCGTTGTCGGCCAAGCGAGGTGAGCGGAGCAAGACCTCCCTCAAAGGTGCCTCTCGTCAAATGGTGAAGTCCATGTCTGAAACCGAGCTGGAACACATGGCCTCGACCAAGCGAAGCTGTCTCCCGAAGCGGAAGAAGAAGAGCGACTGACCTGCTTCTCCATTTCAGTTCAACTGCTCCCCCAACTCTCACCAAGCAACCTCATGAGCATTGCCGCAATCACGCACCCCTTCCTGAGTGAACGCCCAGTGTCGCTTCCTAAAGTGCGGGCAACACCGCTGGAATATCGGACCGTGGTATTTCGCCGTGGCGGGGAAGTCCGCTTAATGGGCGACTGCCGTCTCGAAGGTCGGCATGATGAGGATGAAACTGCGATACGCGTGTTCTTCCGTCCGCCACCGTCCGATACAAATACTGACGGCAGCCGCAGCCTCCCCGACCAGCCCGTGGCTCCAAACAATGCTGATCTATTCCTGACGGCAGAAGGTCTGGAAGCGGTGACCATCCCTCGCAGCGAATCGGACCCGTGCGTCCTTGAGCTTCCTTCCTAAAATCATCCTGACGCCTTCAAAATCTGAAGATTCCCTCTCATGAGATCGAAGCCCAAGCTTCGGTCTCGTTTTGCTTTGGGAAACATCGGTGCTTTCCTCTATCACACCACAGAGCGGCATCATTACTGCTTTGCGACAGGCCTGCCACATCTCGCCCACGTCGAGTTGCGGCCCCCGCCAACATGGCACTTCGCAAAGTTTACATCGGTATTGCGCTTCTGGCGCTCATCATTTTTGGCTCCACGCTGGGTTACCGGCTGGCAGGCTGGCCATGGGTGGATGCGCTTTACATGGTGGTGATCACGGTGTTCGGGGTTGGGTTTGGGGAAGTTCACCCGATCGACACCATCGGCCTCAAGGTCTTCACGATGCTCATTATCGTCGCTGACTGTTCGGTGGTGGTTTACATCATCGGAAGCATCATCCGCCTGGTCACTGAGGGGGAGATTCAACGCAGTTTGGGAAGGCTTAAAATGAAACGCACCATCGACGAAATCCTCGACCACTCCATCATCTGCGGGTTCGGTCGCATCGGCCAGATCCTAGCCAAAGAGTTGACCACCGCGAAGCTGCCGTTCGTGGTGGTGGACGTCGATGCCGACCGCATCGCCAATGCGGAGGCCCTGGGCTACCTGACGGTCAAGGGCAGCGCCACCGAAGAGGAATGCCTTCAGTCTGCTGGTATCGAGCGAGCCAAAGTCCTCGCGACAGTGCTTCCTCAAGACACGCTCAACGTCTTCATCACACTCACTGCCCGCAACTTGAACCGCTCCATCCGCATCTTGGCGCGAGGTGAGCAGCCCTCTACCGAGAAGAAGCTACGTCAGGCGGGTGCGGACGAAGTCGTCCTTCCTGCTTCCATCGGCGCTCACCGCTTCGCCAACAGCATCACGCGCCCCTCTGTGATGCAACTGCTCACCGATCCCAATGGGCAGATGGGTCACGATTTGAAACACCTGGGACTCGAGGTGGATGAACTCACCGTGCAACACGATGCCCGCTTTGAAGGGTCAAAGGTCGGTGAGATCCAGGCCCGCATGAAAGGAGCTTTCCTGGTGGTGGCGGTACGCCTCGCCTCCGGCAAGATCATGCGCGACTATTTTCAGGATCACCACCTTACCGAGGGCGAGGCCATGATCGTCATCGGACGCTCGGCGGAGATCAGCAAAGCGCTTGAGCAGTCCGACACCGTCCGTAACGAGCTGCTGTGATGATCCTCACGCTGGAGCGAGAACATCGACTTTCCTTTGCAACTCCAGTGCGACCTCCGCGACGACGCGCTCAACAGTTACCCCGGTCATACAATCATAGTGACCAAAGGGGCACTCCCGTTTGAAGCAGGGACTGCATGGCACATG
>JBGGMQ010000487.1:0-6964 GCA_041287975.1 Verrucomicrobium sp.
GCCTATTGCCAGCTACAGAAGCCTTAAATATGACCACAATGTTCTGCGCAATCAAGTTCTTGACAACAAGAAATATGTGCAATTGGGGTTTGGGTGTTCTCAGGACATTTAGGTCAGCGTATCGGTGCACTCTGGAGGGCCTCCCCCAATTGATTCAGTTTGCCTAAACAGCTCAGTGCACAATAGGTCCCTGTCTCCCTCCCAAATACTACGTCGGCCTCCGCAGCGGTTGCCCGGGCTCTCGGCGCAGTTGCCACAAAGTACGAAGCTCGTTCCGCCCTACCACGACCTCGGAAATCCCAGTCGGAGCTTTACCGAAAAGGCGGGGAACTCAAGGCTAGAAGACATGGGGTGCCACACCTCCATACTGCCACTCCCACGGGATGGATGGATTTTTGAGCTGTCCGGAGGCGTCTGTCGCACCTTCGACGGTCCCGCTAATGGCTGTGATACCTCCAGCATCAGGAAACAGAAGGTTCTGCTTTTGGCGAACTCCAAGTCACATCCTTTCCCATTGTCAGTTTCAGCGGGGTTTCGTAAGATAGTGGCTCCGCATGAAATTCGCGCTCGCAGTGCTCCTCCTGGCTAAGGCAACAGTCTGGGCGGGTGACCGGCATGATGGCATCGCCAAGCTGCACCACCTGATCCTCGAAGAATTTTCCGTCAAGGAGGCTTGGGAAAACGAAGTGATGGACAAGGTGCGAATGGCCTGGTTCGCGGTCCACCCTCAACAATCCTTCCCTGTGATTTGCCTGGAACCGGAGGAACGCAGGGAGAACGCGCCGACGAGCTACAGCCAAAGGAACATATCCGGCTACGAAGCAGTGCAACTCGCTGCTGGAGTCAATGCGATGAGTATGACGACACAGCTGGACATGATCCGGCTGAAAACCGTCTTCGGACTGGGTCCGAGTAGCTACATTGGCCGCACGGTGCGGTTGACGGACACCCTCCGCAAGCGCCTGGGCATACTAGAAGGAGAGTTTAACAATGAGGACGACGGCAAGAGCGACCCTGTCCAAATCCGCCTGAAGGAACTGGGTTTGCAGTTCGCATCTGGCACCCGCACCGTTGGTTATCGGGAAGTGGGGTACATGGTGCACAACACACCCGAAGAACACGAAAAACTCCAGGGGCTGATCCGCTATGCAGAGGATGGTTTTGTCATCCAAAAGCTTCCCTGATCCGCCTCGTCTGGCTTGGCAAGGGCTCTACCCGAACGTGTGCAGCGGTCCTCCAAGCCAGGTTTTGACATTGTCAGTTGGTGCAGGTTTCCCTAAAATGATGGCTCCGCATGAAATTCGCGCCTGTTGTCATCCTGAGTCTGGGATTGCTTTCGACGCAGCAGACCATGCGCGGCGGAGAAGTGCATGACGGCATTGCGAAATTGCAGCAATTGATGCTCGCCGATTTCAAGGCCCAGGACGCGTGGTTTCCTGAGGTGCTGGACAAAGTGCGGGCGGTCTGGTTCGCGACTTATCCAGATCAGTCATTCCCTGTGATCTGCCTGGAGCCGGAGGAGCGCATGGCGGCGCAGTCGTTCAGTTTTGACGTGCAAAACATGCCGGCTTACCAGCTGATCGACCTGGCAAGGGGTGCGAATGTCATGAATCTTTCAACCAGGCTGGACATGGTCCGGCTGCGGACCGTCTTTGAGCTGGATGGTGACGGGCCGTACTTTGTTTCCTTCAAAGTACCAGCAGAAGTCTGCCAGCGGCTCGGCATCCCCACCGGGGCCTCAAAGGACAGGAGTACGGACAAGGCAACGAAACAACGACTGGAGACTTTGGGGCTGAATTTTGAGGAGGGTACCGCTGTGGAATGGTTGATCGAGAACACGATCAAAATTCGCAACACCCCGTATGAGCTCGAGAAGTTCTTCGAACTGATCCGCTTCGCTGAGGAGGGATACGTCGTAAAGAAGCTTCCTTGAACCCTGCTAAAGCCCGCGAGCAACACATCGCGAATGAACCTGACATCAACTACCGCCGACCTCTCGCGCTTATATGAATCGCCTTCCCCCTTTCTGCCGTCTCCCATGTGTCGCAACTTTTCACGGAAGTGCGTCTGTTTGGACCCTTGTCGCGCTCTTTACCTTGATCTTCCTGAGTCAGGGGCTCTTGCTGAAAGCGGCGCCGGAGCGCAACACCGTGAAGCTTCTGCATGAACTGAACTTTCCGGAGTACCGCCTGAGCAAATCCACCTTCCAGAATGGCGTGGATGTCATCAAGAAGGCATGGGTGCGACAGCATCCAGAAATGCCTTTCCCGGTGATCGTGGCGAGTCCCGACAAGCACGACCCGCCCCTGCTGATCTCAATGGACCTAAGGAACGCCTCGGCGCTGGACGCGCTGACCTATCTGGCAGAGTCCTATGGCCTGGTGGTGCGGCATGCGCTGGATGTGGTGATGCTGCAACCCGAGGTGGAGATAGATGGAGAGATGTGGCGGGCGGGACTTCATGACGTGCCGCCTCGTGCGGCGGCGCGCCTGGGTCTGACTCCGGGTGAACACGGCGACAACAAAGAAAATGAGCGTCTCAAAAAGACGCTCGAGGAACTGGGCATCACCTTCCCGGGCGAGTTCGAGGTACAATGGCTGGGACGCACCAACCAGATCTATCTCCGTAACACTCCGGCGGAGGCGACCCGGCTGAAAACATTGATCATGCTGCTGGAGGCGGGGTACACCGTGACGAAGCCGGATGCGAAGGATTCACAGGGTAAGAAGACAGGTGGAAAGGAAAAAGAGGAAGGTAAGCAAGGTAAGGCAAACAAAGTGAAATAGCACCCACTGGATAGCGCCTATGAAGACATTGTGTGCAGTGACGATCTGTTTACTGACCTGCCATCTTCAGGTCGGTGGTGCGGAGCTGACGCCGGAGCAGTTGGAGCACGGGAAACGTCAGGTGGAGAAGATGCTGACGGACCGGCCGGGCATGGCGGTGTACCATGAGAAGAAGGACGGCAAAGAGGTCCAGCTCACTGAAGGAGACGCGATCTATCGATGGGCAGTGAAAGCCTATGCAGGCCGGTATGTAGGAGAGCCGGTCTTCTGGGATGGTGATGCCCCGGCTGCGAGAGCAGGCGGCAAGTCATCGCAGTCCGACGATTCACGGACTGTTTTCGGTGCGGGTTCGCCACGTAATCGCAAAACATGAAGGGCCCTTCGAATCGATGTGGTCCTCGTTTGCGTGTGAGATGCTCAGCATGTCTCTGAAGGAAGAATGGTCTTCCCTGCAAGTAAAGGCCATGCATGCCGCGATCACCCCCGAGCATTATGTAAAGGCATGTGCGCGGGTGGATTGGCTCGCCTATGGAATGTTGATGGCGTTTCGTGATGAAGTGTGGCTGCCATGGGCCCGCAATGCGGGAATCAAGGTTGACCAATCCAAGTGGACGACGGAGCCCTTGGATGACTTTGACGGGTGGGTGGCTCAATTCACGGACTGGAGCGACTACCCGTGGCAGCCCTTTTTGAAGCGCTACGAGGAGGCGCGGCAAGCGGGAGATCGAGCCAAGGAAGCGGGCGCGAGCAGCAGATGATGGACAAGAGCAATGAGTGTAGGGACATTGCAAGCTTTGAGATGCGATGGTTTTGGTAGTCTCTCCAGACCAGTCACCGACTCACCTCCACGATCCTCCGGCCAATAATCCAAATGACTGCCAGCGTGAAGCCTGGCAACAACCACCCCGCGAGCCCAGAGCCTACGATTAGAGCTGCTCCGATCGCAAACGTTACGAAAGCATAGCGGTAGCTGCCAACGGAAGGTCTGAAGAAGTCGAGGTTCATCGGGGGGAGGTTGTAGAAAAAACGTCAAAACTCGCCCCACTCCTGACGCAAATGAGACAATCTAACTACGCTTGAGACGGCTGCTTTGTCTGATTTAAAGGTAGTGACAGGGCTTTAGCCTGCCATTGAGGGAGGTGGGTAGCGCGGGTGCACAGGCTAAGCCTATGACTACCTTGCAGGACACGAAGCAACAGGCGGTTGGCGGGGAGAAATTCTGAAAGGGCGTCTTTTGCTTCGCTGACACGCGGGACAGGAATGTCCTGCGTCCATTGGGTTTCGAGGATCACTGTAATTGCGGGTCACCAGCTTCATTGAAGTCTCTTGCTCTGGATGTCTTTCCACAATGCGGCGATGCAGAGCCCTGGGATAGCTCCGACGAGGAAGTTCAGGAACGCCACTGATTGCACGACTGCGGAAGTGGAATGCAAAGCATAGAAATACGAGTTCAGGAACTGGAGGTGGCAATAGCCAGAACCGTAGTGGAACCCTTCGACCTTGAAGAACTCGAGGGCGAGGCCGAGTGACGCGATGGCGACTCCGGTGATGGCCGCGCTGAGGAGAGGAGGCATGGGCGTGAGCGAGGTTGCGGGCGGGTCAGGCATCCTCACGAGCGCCACCGATGAGGGCTGCCATAGGCGTATGAGGACAGCCGCCTTCGTGTTGAAGACCTGCTCGCACGCCGGCTTGATCCGCTTCGGAGCGGTTCTGGCTGACCTTCCATTTGCCCTCCAGGCTGGTGATAGGGATCTCGACGCCCACGATGGCGTTCAACTGGGCGCTGACGAAATCCACGGGAGCATCGGATACAGCCCACGGCTCGGGGCGGACCTGTTCCTGGGCGGAGGTGAGCATGTCGATCTGGTCGCGAATCCAGTCTGGATCATCGATGACACGAGGCAGGCCGCGGGCCTGGACCATGGTGTAGTTCCACGTGGGCACGACCTTGCCGTGCTCTGCCTTGGATGCGTACCAGGAGGGGGTGATGTACGCTTCCGGCCCCTGAAAGATGACCAGTGCCTCCGCACCCGTGCGCAAGTCATCCAGTTGGACATTCGCGCGGGCCAGGTGCGCCCGGAGGATGCCGTGCTCCCCGCCCTCCACGAGAATGAAGGGGATGAGGTTCGCCTGCAGGCCTTGGCCTTGTGCCCCAAAGGTGACGAGCGTGGCCAGAGGGTGGTCACGAATCAAAGCATGAAGGACGGTGAGCCGCTCTTCACGGAACATCTTGGGATTGTACATAGTCCGCTTTGCCAGTGATCCTAGCCTGATGGACAGAAGACGCAAGACTGGACCTCTATCCCGGCGGCTGAACCCCGGGCTCGCAGACTGGCGAGGCGCATGAAGCTGTTATTTCATCTACTGCCCCATCAGCTTGATGACGTGTGCATTCAACTCACGACCAACCGGAAAATCAAATCACGCCGGGATCCCGAAGCTGTGAGACAGGCTTGGACTGATTGAGCTTTCCTCGGACTCGGGGATTTCTTCCCCCCGAATCAGGGCGGTCCAGATTTCAGCAACATCCACGAATTTGCCGAGCTGGTCCAT
The DNA here is from genome assembly GCA_041287975.1 of Verrucomicrobium sp. Classification (GTDB taxonomy): domain Bacteria; phylum Verrucomicrobiota; class Verrucomicrobiia; order Verrucomicrobiales; family Verrucomicrobiaceae; genus Verrucomicrobium. Next base: position 5,340 of record JBGGMQ010000487.1, read on the forward strand.
AAACGTGACCGGACTCAAACCTTCCAGCGAAACTTGCCGCCAGAGGCCGACATGATGGGTGCCGGGCTCGATGCTGAGGGTTGCACCGTGGGTGCCGCCGCCCAGCCAGTTGGCCTCAAGAAGGGCGCGGTACAAGGTGGTAAGGTGAAGGTCTTCGCCGGGGGCACCGAGGTTCGACACCAGGCGCAGGGCCCCTTCTGCGGGAACGTCCACGAGAAGCACGGTGACTTTTTCATCGAACTGGACTGCGCAAGCCCCTTCTTCATTGACTTCAAGGTAGTCGAGCCCCGTCTTTTCTGCGAGGACATTGAGGAGATACTGGAAGGGTTGGGAGGGTGTTGCCATGGGAGACGAAGTACTGGGTGAATGTTGGATGCAGAGAGCGGCTAACAACAGTCCCCTGTCAACCGTGTGACAGAGGACTGAAGACGAATGAGAAAAGTTCAGGAGCTTGTGAGATCCGGCACTTTAGAGCAGGGATTGATAGAAGGGGTTGTCCTGGAAAGTTTCCTTGAATTGCTCGTATCCGGGGTCCTCGGGTCTCATGTCTACATAAATGCTTTCCCCACGGTCACGCGCTCCTTGGCTGGCCAGTTGATTGTATCCTTCATTCCCCGGATGGTACTTCACATTCGCAATGCGGAAGCTGGTGAATTCCATACCTTCCACCTGAAGGTCAGACTCTGGAGCGCCGTTGGAGCGGACACCGACATTGCGCAACGCATCCTCCAGCTGGCGAGTCACAAGTGCGACCTCACTGGCATCCTGCCCCTCCATCGCATAGATCGTAAACTGGGCTCCCTCGTGAAGGCGCATCGTTTCATCAAGCTCCTGCTGAGCCTCCAGTTTTTTGGGACCGTCGTCCATGTTCGCGATCTTGTCCGTCAGCTCGATGATCTTGACCCTTGCTTTGTCGATGTCGACCATCTTCCAGTGGCCAATCGGGCAGTCCGGGGCGGTGAGAATGGGAGCGATGGCTTCATACGCCTTTTCCATGTCATCGGGATGGATGGACAAGTGCACTTTCTCGGAACGCAGATCCATGGTTCGCACCGTTTCATGCCCCAGGTCCATTTTTTGGAATCTGGTGAAGGATGCCGTCATGCTTTTGTCCTTGATGTAGGTGCCGTTGTTAAAGGTGCCTTCGTCCTTGGCATGCTGGTAGGACAGCATTTCTTCGGGCTTGGAAGCACCAAATTTGTTGGTGATGCCGGTTTGGGCCTTCGTAGCGATGGTGGGCATCCCGAAATCTTCCGCGAACTTCTTTGTGCCCTTGCCGTTGATCTGCACCTTGTGCAGCCGCCTCATGGTGAGCTCCTTGCCACTGTCCATGTACCGCTGCATACGGTCGTTCGGTTCTTTCATGCCAAGGGCAGTGGCGGCGCCCTGCCAGGCTTTCGTGTTCTTGGTGGCCCCGGTCGCACCCGTGAAGAAATGCTTGATGCTGCGAATGATGTCCCGCCCTGCGCCCTGCCGGCTGGCACGGAAACCATTTTTGCCGAGAACGACTTTGTCCCTTTCTCCGATGCTGCCGTCGGAGGCTCCCGTGCGGTTGAGGAGGGTTTCCTGAAGCTGACTGGTAGTATGGCGGGTGACGTTCACGGCAATGAGAGTTGAGTTGGTTT
>JBGGMQ010000488.1:0-3412 GCA_041287975.1 Verrucomicrobium sp.
CACTGGAGCCACCGCATATGCCTGCTCCAAGGCGGCCCAGGTAGCCTTGACCAAAATGCTGGCGCTGGAGCTGGCCCGCCACAAGATCCGGGTCAACGTCATCTGCCCGGGGGCCATCGAGAGCAAGATCAATGATTCAACCGAACGCAGGGACCTCGAAGATCTGCGCATTCCCGTCGAATTCCCCTCCGGCACTGTCCCCCTGACAGGTGGCGGAGCCGGGTCTGCTGGACAAGTGGCTCAACTTGTCTGGTACCTCGCCTCGGAGTATTCCTCGCACATCACCGGGACTGAAGTCTACATCGACGGTGGCCAGTCCCTGCTGCAAGGCTGAAGATCCGTCCCCTTTTTCAAGCATCCGTGCTCCCACACCCACATGCACTCTGAAGCTCCCCCTGCTACGCCGAAGCCTGTTCCCTCCACCCGCCTGCACCTTTCGGACGTCGAGTTCCGGGCCGAGGTTATTTATTTCCTCGTTCTGGACCGGTTCCACGATGGCTGCCATCACAACCTCGGCGAGAGGGATGACATGAACGATCCAACCCGTCAGGACTGGCACAAGTACTGGGGTGGGGATCTGCAAGGCCTTCTGGACAAGCTGGACTATCTTCAGGAGATGGGGGTAACCGCCGTGTGGGTTACGCCGTTGTTCGAGCAAGTCGAGTCTTTGGAGGAAGGGCTCAGGGCTCCCATCCACGGATACTGGACCCGTGACTTCAAGCGCATCAACTCCCGCTGGGTGAACGATCCCTCCGAGGTTTCGTTGTTCCAGCGGAATGACACCGTCTTTGATCGCCTGCTGGCGGAGTTGCACCGGCGCAATATGAAATTCATTCTGGATATCGTGTGCAACCACAGTTCGCCCGCCACGCAGGAGGGGAAGGGGAGGCTGTATGATGATGGACGCCTCATCGCGGACTACGACGACGATAAAAATCACTGGTATCACCACTACGGTACCGTGACCGACTGGCAGGATGAGTGGCAGATCCAGAACTGTGAGCTTGGCGGTCTGGCCACCTTCAACGAGAACAATCTTCACTACCGCCGCTACATCAAAGAGGCGATAAAACTGTGGCTGGACAAAGGCGTGGATGCGCTCCGCATCGATACAGTGAAGCACATGCCAATCTGGTTCTGGCAGGAGTTCAACTCCGACCTCCAGACGCACAAACCGGATGTCTTCATCTTCGGGGAGTGGATCTTCAACCACCCTCTGAATCCGAAGTCGATCATGTTCGCCAACCAGGCGGGCATGAGTCTCCTGGACTTCGGTCTGTGCGTCGCGATTCGGCAGTGTTTGGGCGAAAACCTTGAAGGGGGATTCCAGCTCGTGCAGGACGTCATTAGGGAGGATGGCCGATACCGCGGTGCTACAGAACTGGTGACCTTCTTTGAGAATCATGACATGCCCCGGTTTCAATCGCTGAATGATGCGCCGGAGGTTCTTCATGTGGCGCTGGTGCTCCTGCTCACCACGCGCGGCATCCCCAGCCTCTACTACGGGGTGGAGCAGTACCTGCACGACGACACGGATGGAGGAAACGACCCCTACAACCGTCCCATGATGCAGAGCTGGGAGGACACGGAGGCCCGTCGTTTGATCCGCATCCTCAGCCATGAACGTGTGAAGAACCAGGCCCTCCAGTGGGGCGGACAGTGGCTCAAGACGGTGGAGCCGGACCTCTACGTCTACCTGCGGCGCTACCGGGACTACCGCTGTCTGGTGATCCTCAACAAGGGCGGTGAACGGGAGCTCACCCTGAGTGAGCTGGAAATGCCGGACGGTGAATACACCTGCCTGGTTACCGGCACCCAGATGCGATGCCAGGACGGAGCGACGGCCCTCTCACTGAAGGGCCATGACACGCTGGTGTTCTCCCGCCACAGCGAACCTCTCGGAGGCAAGGTTATCATTCACCTGCAGGTCAATGGCGCTCCCACCCAGCCGGGCGATCAACTGGTCATCGTGGGAGACTGCCCTGAACTCGGTGAGTGGGACCTTGCCAAAGTGCAGCACCTGGAGTGCGTGAATGCGAACACCTGGTTCGGAGAACTCATCTTTGAAGCCTCCGCTGGAGCCTCCATCGCCTACAAATACGTCATCCTCTCGCCCGTGGAGGGCACAGGTCCCCTCCGTGAAATGCGTACGACCCGTCGCCGCCCTATTGCGCAGCAGGGAGTGGCGAAGTGGCGCGACGTCTGGGAGGAGTGACGCTCTCACTTCTCGTACAGCGCTGTCACGTCCGCGGCAGCCAGTTCGACCAAATAACCCGCCAGCCGCCCGGACAGCACCTGGGCGTAGGCGGCGCCCTTTTCTGCCGTCGATCTGGAAGGGTCTCCACTGCCCGTGTCGTTTGTCGCCTGGGTCCACGCCCGCTGGGCCCAGGCCCACTTTTCCCGCATGGCTGTCAGCCGCCAGGCATTGGCCTCGCCTGTGCCCCATTCTTCCTTGGATAACACCAGGTTGGGGCACAGGTGCATCATCAGGCTGGTTTCCCGCTCGTCGGCGTGATCTCCCAGAACCTCGATGATACCCTCGCCGCTGTGAAGGTTCGGCCAGAAGACGGTGCTCAGGAAAATCTGTGGCCACTTTGCCTGCAACTCCCGAAGCATCTGCTTGAAGTCGTTGCCGCCGTGCCCGTTGAACACCACCAGCTTCGGAATGCCCACTCCGACGAGCGAGGCGATCACATCGTTGAGCACCGCCATCTGCGTGCTCGGATTCATGTTGATGCAAAAAGGGATGTCGAGCTGTCCTGTCTGAACCCCGAAAGGGATGTTCGGCAGGATGGCCACCCGCGCTCCCTGCTCCCAAGCCAGCCTGCCAGCTTCAGCGCACAGCGCCTCATTCTGGTAGCTGTCGGTCCCGTACGGCAGATGCCAGTTGTGGGCCTCTGTAGCGCCCATGGGGAGCACGGCCACCTCGTAGCGAGTGCCCTTGACCTGCTTCCAGTTGGTTTCGGCAATGATCCAGGGGCGGGGCGAAGCGGTGTGCATGGGAAAGCAGGTGAGGTTGGCTAGCGATAGCGGGTCAACGATTCCAGGAACTGGCGGGCGAGGGGACTCTCTGGTCGCTCAAAGAAACGCTCCGCTGCCGTGGACTCGATCACCTGGCCGTGATCGAGGAAGACCACCCAATCAGCGACCTTCCTGGCAAAGGTGATCTCATGAGTGGAGAGGACCGTGCGCTGGCCGCCTTCCGCCAGCCCGAGAATAAGGTCCAGCACCTCCTGGGTCATGATGGGATCCAGGGCGGACGTGGGTTCATCCAGCAGCAACAATCCAGGTTTGGGGGCTATGGCCCTGGCCAATGCCACCCGCTGTTGCTGTCCGCCGGACATCTCGGCGGGACGCTTGAGCCGATGTTCGGCGAGGCCAAACTGCTCCAGGGTCGCCTGGGCCCTCTCTC